>NZ_JACVUE010000020.1:0-9264 GCF_016624925.1 Leuconostoc sp. S50
TCATTTTACGGACTGAATAAAAATAGTCCATTTTTTTAGTATAAGAGCAATGCTGAAAGGAGTGAATAAATGAAAGATGCAATAGAATTCAAAACAAGTCAAATGAAGGCGCTCATCAAAAGAAGAAATGTTTTGAAAAAAAAGTATGATACAACTTTACCCGAAGATATTCCTTTGGATGTTAAAACAGAACTAAAGTTTATCGACAAAATTTTACAAAAATTCGACATTGATGAGGAAATTTTTGCAAAACAAGGTAAAACAATTAATATCAAAAATTCGCGGGACGAAGAATGGTGCTTTCAACAAATGAAGCATTGGGCTGAAAGAAATCCAAGCTCTACAAATGGACAGTTTGGTAAAAGTACACTGTATAGATTTGCTCTGCATTTTTTTGTAGAAAATATTGCGCTTAATGCCAACAATGCACGTCTTAATTCTTCAGAACTAGCCCAGAAGGTATATGATGTCAACTCCACAAAAAGTGATTCAAAATTGACTGCGCAATTGGCAAATGTAGAGAATTTATTAGGCTTTCTTTTAACCATGCAGCAACGTCAACTTGAATACATTCCAGAAGGCATTAATTTAGAAAATGGTTTTGTTAAATATGCCATAAACCCAATTAATCCAACAGAGTTCCAACAATTTGGTACACCAACAGAACTCAATCCAAACAATGAATTGGCACAATCTTATGAAGAATATAAAAAAATTCGGAGTCGCGATAAGCAGCTAATCAAAAAATATCATCAGACAGGAGGACAACTCGATGACGACTAAAAAGCATAATAAAAGAAAAGCACAACTGAAAAAGTATTTAGAACAACTTGATGAATTCAATTGGCACCATCCTACTCAAGTTAGTGAGATGGCCGACAGTCAACATGAACGCGATAATCGCACGTACTATTTGGCTCAGATAAGTTTAATTCTGTTTAATAACTATCAACAATCCTACATGCAAATTGCTCAATTACTGAACATGTCTTCCAGAACAGCCCGCCGTTTGACAATTGATTATGAACAAGATTTTGATAGTTTAGAGGAGATTATGGAGGAATTGCAAAATGGCGAAGACTGGTGAAATTGCTGCATTTGCCCTGGGTGAAAAAAAGACGGCAATGGTCAATTTACCAGCGCAGTTTGTCACGTCTAGTACAGCAGATATGAAGGGACAAAAATACTCAGATTTAGTTGACTATGCTAATAATTCGGAAAAGACAAACGATCTTAATAATGAGTCCATGAACGATTTAATTGACTTAAAGGAACAATTTAGCAAGCCTGGCTATGCTAACCGCAATTCTGCGGTAACAGAAACGCATCCAATATTTGGTAGCGAAAAACTAAATTATGAGAATCACGATATTTCTGTATTGAGAAGAAATTTGGATGAGGCACAAGAAAATGGAAATAATATCCATGAACTCGCTTTCTCAATCAGAGGTGATTGGTTAGTTAAAAACAATCTCTATGATCCCGAAACCCGTATGATAGACCAAAATAAGTTGAAGCATGCAGAACAAGAGGTTGCTAAGACGCTAATTAACAAAGGATTTAATTTACCTTTGGGAGAAAATGAAAGTGATGTTGTTTGGTTTGGTGTGATTCATCAGGATACTGACCACCTGAACATGCATCTGTGGTTTGCTAAAAAAAGCCAAGAAACGCGTCCTGAGATGATCAAGCAAGAAGGTAAGTATAAAGGGCAGCCAATAGGTGTTATACCTCTGGAAGTGATTGAACAAGCCAAGCGACATTTTAGAAAACAATTAATGTCATCACAGGAACTCAGACGGCATCAGGAAATATTAAAGGGTGTTGGCGGCTTTAAAAAAGAAATCGTTGAGGCAGCGCCTATTTAACAGCTGGAAAAGGCAAAATGGCAAAGGCAAATCAATTAACCAATCAACTTTTAGATGATTGGTTTGACAAAGATCTTAAACCTGAATATGAGGGATTTAAATCGTTGGCACAAGAATACGACGCCATTAATATTGAAGACCAGGGCGTGATGCATAAGGGACAACTCAAATGGTCTGAGAATAAGGACGAGGAATTAAGGCAACGCTTAGCGAAGCAACTCTACAAACATTTAGCACAAATCGAAGATACATCACTAAATGATATTGACCAACAAATGTCTGAGCTACTAAGCAATGTAAAAAAGCGCGACAAAGGCGGCATCACAGACAAAACTAAAATTGCATCTAGCCCTGAGGAAAAAAATTGGCCTCCGAGCCGTTGATCAACAATGTAAACCCAAATACAACAAAGCATATAGGTGATCAGATGCCATTGCGGGGTGGTTCGTTTAATAAAATTAGTCGCTTGTGCCGGCAGGACATCCGTGCTGAGACAAACGCAGAACGTCGATTCTTAACACACCAAAAGATAGTTGAACAGTATAAGGCAGAAGAAGAGTTCACGACACAAGAAAAAAATAGATTGTAAAAAGGGGAGTACATACCGATAAATTTATTTACCATCAAAAAGAACTGAATCTATTTTTTGATCAGGTCAAATAGGTATTGTTATCGAAAAAATCTTGTTTCTATATGGGATAATTAGTAAAAGAAATTTTTTATCAATGTCAAGTGTTAAAAATCAAATACAAATATTATCGATTGTCAATTTTTCTTGGAAACGTTTCTCTATAGATTAATTCAGGTGATTTAAGTACCACTTCAGGGCTTGTTGTTTTTGGATTGATTATTCTCTGGTGCAGCAGATTTAGCGCTTCGTTTATCATATCATCTATATTAATTTTAAAAGTAGTAAGCGATGGTGAAGAAAATTTAGCGACTTCTATATCATTTATACTTATGAAAGCTGTAGTATAAGGAACAGAAATATTTTCTTCATTAAACGCTCTGAGTACTCCTATTGCCAGCGAGTCTGATCCAATCAAGAAAGCCTGTGGGAGTTCATTCTCAGAATACGCATTAAGAATTTTTTTACCAATTCTATAACCAGAGGAAGTTGAAAAATCAGATCCTATAAATACGAATTCTTTGCTATATATCGATATTTCTTTTGCATAGCTTTCAAAATATCTTCTTCTTAAATCATCAAACTGAAAAGCGTTGTCGCCTTTGTTCCACAATTTACCTCCAATAAACCCAACTTTTGTAAAATTGCGAGATCGAAATTCATTCAACGCCCTTGTGATGGTAAATTCCAAGTTGGGCTGTACAGAAGTAAAAATACCAGGATTAGGATTTGAGTCAACAAACACGCAGATAATCTCCTTCTTTATGATCTCATTTAAAGCATCTTGATTAAACTTTCCAATTAACAAAACACCTCTAACATTTTCAGATAATTCCATCACATTTTTATAAAAAATTATTTTTAGTCCACTTTTTTTGGCTGTTGCTTCAATAATCTCTCTCATTTTAACATAATAAACATCTTCAAGCTCTTCATCAGGATTAATTGAAAAGATTACCGCGAGATTAATATCTAAGAATTGATTAGATCCAACGGATATATACTCAAGTTGTCGTGCAACAGTTTGCACGGTTTCTCGGGTACTATCAGTAACTGAAAAAGTTTGGTCATTATTTAGTATTCTGGAGACAGTTGCTGAAGAATATCCGGTTTTTAGGGCTATTTCCTTGATAGTAGTCATTTTTCACCTCTTCATTAATTATGTAGAAAGTACTGTGTCTATAATTCATCATAAAATAAACGGCAACATTTGACTAATGTAAATTTAGTAATGAAAGTAAACATCATTTACTAATTTTTACCCTTATTATCTCTGTAAGCGCTTCCATTTACTATGATAACGAGTTATTATTTAGAAGTCAATTGATATAGAATTAAGAAAGGATACGCTTTATGACTGACACATTACAAATTTCAAAGTTTCTACATGGGGGCGACTATAATCCCGAACAATGGATTGATAATTCAGAAATCATTAATCGCGATTTTACATTGTTTAAGCAATCCAAAATCAACACGTTCACAATAGGAATTTTTTCTTGGGCAAAAATTGAACCAAAAGAAGGAGTTTACGATTTTGAATGGTTAGATAATATTTTTGATAGGGTTGAACAACAAAACGGGAATATTATTTTAGCTACTCCAAGTGGCGCCAGACCTAGATGGATGTCTGAAAAATATCCGGAAGTTCTACGAACGAATGAACAAGGACAAAAACTTTTATTCGGGGAACGTCATAATCATTGTTTATCATCGCCTGTTTACCGCGCAAAGACGAAGTCAATCAATTACCAGCTTGCAAAGAGATATGGTCATCGCAAAAGTTTAATTCTTTGGCATATTTCTAATGAGTTGGGAGGTGATTGCCACTGTGAATTGTGCCAAGAAAAATTTCGTGAGTGGATGAAAAATAAATATAAGACGATTGATAACTTAAATAGGCTATATTGGTCATCATTTTGGAGTCATCAATATAATAATTGGGATGACATTCATTCACCTTCGACACTGGGTGATACTACTTCTCTAATTCTGAATTTGGACTGGAAACGTTTTGTGACGGACCAAACAATTGATGTCTTTGAAAATGAAGTCAAACCATTACGAGAAGTGACTCCAAATATTCCTGTTACAACAAACTTTATGGGGGGGAATCCCCCAGAATCAAGCATTTTTATGGATTTAGATTACCAAAAATTTTCTAAACATGTGGATGTGATTAGTTGGGATTCATATCCTAATTGGTCCAATGATTATGAAACTACGGAAACTTTAGCTATGAAAACGGCTCTAATGAATGATGTTATGAGGGGGTTGAAGCACGATTCTTACCTTATAATGGAAAGTACTCCTTCTCAGGTTAATTGGCACCCTTTCAATAAATCAAAGCGGCCAGGAATGCATGAGATGGGCAGTCTGCAACAGATAGCACATGGAGCAAACTCAGTACTTTATTTTCAGTTACACCAATCACGGGGATCTTCAGAAATGTTTCACGGCGCTGTTGTGACACATAGTTTGAGCAATCGTACACGAGTTTTCAAAGATGTAAGTTTAGTAGGAAAAGATCTAGAAAAATTGCAACCGTTACTCAAATCTAAATACACACACACCAAAATTGCAATTGTATTCGATTATGACAATGTATGGGCATTAGATGATGCAAGAAATTATTCGGATCAAACAAAGAAATATTGGCATACTATTCAGAGTCACTATAGTGTTTTTTGGCAGAATAATATACCCGTTGATATTATTTCTGCTCAAGATGATTTATCCCCTTATACACTTGTGATAGATCCGATGCACTTCATGATGGACATCGAGTATATGGAAAAAATTGAAAAATATGTGAGTTCGGGAGGCAATCTTGTTGGTACTTATATGACAGGCGTGGTTGATAAAAATTATTTAGCATATTTAGGTGGGTGGCCAGAAAGACTGCAAAGAATTTATGGTTTGTCTTATGTTGAAACTGATACCCTTTACCCAAAACAAACTAATACCATCATATGGGAAGACAACGAATATAAAGTAATCGACTATGCTGATGTTTTTGAACAGAAAGGCGCTACCTCACTCGCTTATTATGAAGATGATTTTTATGCTCAAAGCCCAGCCTTAACAAAAAATGATTTGGGTTCTGGCACCGCTATGATGATTGCTGGCAGAACGGAAAAAGCTTTTTTAAATAAATTTTACAGTAAATTAATTGATAAATACTCACTTCGTGATTCACAAATTCCTTTTGAAAATGCTGATGCACATCTAAGTGTACAAGTTCGGCAGGATGAGCGTCAAAAATATTATTTCATTACAAATTATACCGATAATAAACAAATTGCCTTGTTTAAGGATAGCTATACGGAGATGTTGTCAGGGAATAGTTTAAATGGAAGCACTACATTGGAACCATATCAGGTTATCGTAGCAACAAAGGACTGATTTAGGAGAAAGAATATGAAAGACATAACTAAACAGAAGTTTTCTCGAAATAAGCTAGTAGAAATGATTTCTTTTGCACTTGGTAATCTAGGGCACTCTGCATTCTATGGTGCATTAAGCACTTACTTCATCGTTTATGTCACGAGTGGTATGTTTGATGGGTTACCGCAATCGGTAGCAAACAAGTTAATTGGTTTAATTACGGCTCTTGTAGTAATTATTCGTTTGGCCGAAGTAGTTATTGATCCGATTCTTGGAAATATTGTAGATAATACAAAAACACGATGGGGAAAATTTAAACCTTGGCAAGTAATTGGCGCGGTTGTTAGTTCAGTGTTATTAGTTGTAATATTTACTGGAATTTTTGGGTTGGCTCATATTAATTGGATTGCTTTTGCGATCGTTTTCACAGTTTTATTTATTTTACTAGATATTTTTTATTCATTTGCAGATGTTGCCTATTGGGGCATGGTGCCGGCTATATCTGAAGACAGTAAAGAGAGAGGAATTTTTACTTCCTTAGGGAGTTTTACTGGTTCTATTGGTTGGAATGGTCTCACGATGATTGTTGTTCCGGTCACCACATACTTCACTTTTATCGCAACTGGAAAACATGAACAAGGGCCTTCAGGGTGGTTTGGATTTTCAATAGTTGTTTCCATTGTAGCCGTTTTATCAGCTTTGGCAGTAGCCTTTGGAACTAAAGAAAAAGATAATTTGATTCGAAATGCTGCAACAAAAAAAACAAGCATTAAAGATGTATTTTCAGGTATTATTCATAATGACCAAATTTTATGGATCAGCTTAGCATATCTAATGTATTCACTAGCGTATGTTGTGACCAATGGTGTTTTATTTTACTTCTTTAAGTTTGTACTAGGAAAACCAAACGAATTTTGGATTGCTGGTGCTATTGCAACAGTAATAGGGTTCTCTACTGCTCCGTTGTATCCCGTTCTAAATAAGTTTATCACCAGGAAAGTGTTATTTAGTATTGGGCAAATGGCAATGATCCTATCATATCTGCTTTTTATATTCGGAAAAACAAATATGATGATGGTTACAATAGGACTTATTTTGTTTAATTTTACTTTTGCGCAACTGGTTGTTGTCTTATCACTAACTGACTCTATTGAATACGGACAATTAAAAAATGGTAATCGCAACGAAGCTGTTGTCTTGGCGGTTCGACCTATGTTAGACAAGATAACTGGTGCTTTTTCAAACGGAATCGTCGGAACAATTGCAATTGCGGCGGGCATGACTGGATCAGCTACCGCAGGAGATATTAGTGCATCAAAAATTAATACCTTTGAAATTTATGCTTTTTACACACCACTTCTTTTTTCTATTCTAGCCTTAGTTATATTCTTGTGGAAAGTTAAAATTACCGAGAAAAAACATGCCGAAATCGTTATTGAACTGGAAAAAACTTTATCAAGTGGCGCTAGAAAAGCTAATACTTCTGAAGTGAATGTTGAACTTGAAGAAATATTTGCACCTGCCTCAGGACAAAAAAAGCTACTTAATGAGGTCAATGGCAACACAATTACTGGTATTGGTTTTGCTATTGATCCGGAAGAAGGTAATTTACTTGCACCATTTGATGGCAAAGTCGACTTTACTTTTTCTACAAAACATGTTTTGGGTGTTGTATCTAACAACGGATTAAAAGCAATTATTCATGTAGGAATAGGCACTATCAATATGCGAGGTGCGGGGTTTGTGTCACATTATGTGGACGGCCAATTATTCAAAAAGGGAGATCTTTTGATGAGCTTTGATAAGAAATTAATTACGAAAAACGGGTATCAAGATGACGTTATTATGTACTTTACCCAACCAGAAAACATTATAGATGTTCAACAAATTGATAATCGTGTCGTCAAACAAGGGGAGCAGATAGCAAAATTAACATTCAGGAGTGAAAGATAACTTAAAGGTGGGCCGGAAAGTATGAACTTAAAAAGAGATTGGTGGGTAGTAATCACTACAATCGCAATAACTAGTTTTCTTTCATTTTCAGTATCGGCTTCGGATGTTACTGTTAAAAAAATTAATAATTTGAATGGTAATACTATAAAAGGTGTCGATATTTCGTCTGTAATTAGTGAAGAGAAAAGTGGTGTACGTTATTTCAATGAAGAAGGAAAACAAGAAAATATTTTTCAAATATTAAAATCAAATGGTGTTAATTATATCAGAGTTAGAGTCTGGAATAACCCATATACAGAGTCTGGTAATGGGTATGGTGGTGGCAATTCAGATCTAGCGAAAGCAATTTTAATTGGCAAACAGGCAAGTAAATATGGAATGAAGTTGTTGGTGGACTTTCATTATTCCGACTTTTGGGCTGATCCATCTAAACAGAAGGCACCCAAATCGTGGCAGAATTTATCTTATGATCAGAAACAAAAGGCAGTATACGCTTACACTCTGGATAGTTTACAAAAAATAAAACAGGCTGGAATAGATGTAGGAATGGTGCAAATTGGGAATGAAACTAATAATGGAATTGCGGGTACTAGCAAATGGCCAGAAATGGCTGGTATATTTAATTCTGGGTCAGCAGCGGTTCGTAACGTAGATAAAAATATTTTAGTCGCCGTTCATTTCACAGATATACAAAAACAAGGCAATGATAAATGGATTTCAAAGCAGTTGCATGATCATAACGTAGACTATGATGTTTTCGCTACTTCATATTATCCTTATTGGCATGGTAGTTTAAGTAATCTGACACAATCGCTAAGTGATGTTTCTCGTACCTATGACAAAAAAGTTATGGTCGCAGAAACTTCGTACCCATACACCTATCAAGATGGAGACGGGTTCAGGAATACAATTACTAAAGATTCTAATATTGTATTCGATTATCCCGTATCTGTCCAAGGTCAAGCGACGGCTTTGCGTGATGTTTTTCAGGCTGTCGCAAACGTCGGAAGCACAGGCTTAGGTGTTTTCTATTGGGAGCCCGCATGGGTCCCTGTGGGACCAAAGTCAAATTTAGAAAGCAATAGGCTATTATGGGAGAAATTTGGGTCCGGATGGGCAACGAAAAGTGCTAGCGAATTTGACAAAGATGCTGAGGGAAATGCAGGGGGATCATCTTGGGATAATCAAGCTTTGTTTAATTTTAAAGGTAAAGCCCTACCTTCGCTAAAGACGTTTAAATATATAGACACTGATCATTAATTAAATAGATTGGTTGAAATAATGTTTGATTCATTCTGAATTTTATACAGTGATTGACATCATTATAATCTCAAATTTTAATTTTTGGTGCAATAATTTTTACTTATAAAGATTTAAAGGAGAAGCATAATGGCGGAAATTGATTTATTCACAGCATTCGCAAAAAAA
>NZ_JACVUE010000021.1:0-8888 GCF_016624925.1 Leuconostoc sp. S50
TGTTGCCTAAGTAACTGAATAAAAATAGTCCAATTTATTGACTTCTGAGCACTCCTTCAGATGTTCCCTTACGAATAGTATTTTTATTAATTCTTCCAATAACTTGTTGCGTTTGTGCATCAACGTCGTTTTCTTTAGCCCATTCTCTGAACTCAGGTAGCTTAATCAGTTTTTTCGCTTGAATCGATACATCGTTGAATAATTTGGTAGCATGCTCACTATCATAGCTTGCAACAAGAAAATCTTGAGATGTTGCTTCAGCAGCAACCATGAAATAGTAAAAATTCATCAACATTGAAGCAATAAAAGTTTTACCTTGACGTCTTGCTTCACTGAAGTTAACTGTGGTAAATCTAGTCCCATTTTCTTCTGTACGCCACCCCAGTACACTATCTAATACAAATGATTGATATATGGTTTCAAATTAACTTTAAAATTATCAGGATTAGGAAGCATTCGAGTAAAATTTTCAATCATTGTGACGTAGTCAGTATCATAATGATAAGGAAAGTCACTATCACGTTGTCTTCCTAAATCTTGTAAATGTCTAAAACAAGCTAATTGCGCATCCCTACCAGTCACATATTTACTAGTAAACAAAACGTCAAAAGCATATTGGGTAGCTGGATCATTATATTTATCTAGATAACGTTTATATCTTCGTTTTTCCGATTTAACAGCTTCTTTAATATCTGTCAATTAAATGTCTGCACCAAACTTCACCAACCTTAAATCGTCTTTTTTGTTTTCAGCAACGTTAATTTCACTTGGGACTAGTTGACCAGACCTTGCATCAAATGACAAACCTAAGTCAACAGCTAATGATTTCAAAGTCTTGATACTATCATTCATTATTGAATAAGCCGGATTTTTCTTTGAACGATCATATTTCGTCTCTTTTCCTACGACTACTGCTTCACCTGTTTCTTCGTCGAATTTTTTTTATCAACTTCAAAACTAACGAATATGCCATTCTTTTGTACATCTGTTTCAGCCATCCGATATGTACCGTACAATGAACAAAAAGCTTCCAAATTAACTGTATCAATTTGTTTAATTGTTCCAAGGCGCTTTAGTTCCGGAACTAACTTTCGCCACAGTGTCACACCATAACCATCCAAATGACGAGGAGGGTTGTCTTGTAGTTCAGTAAGCTCACTTTGTTTTTCTTGGAACTCTAAATTACGTTCGCGTTGGTCTGCTCTGACAGATTCATCAGTGCTAGTCGTCCGTTTGCGACCTGAATTACGTTTATTTACCAAACAAACACCCCCTTTCATCAAAAGTTTGTGGTATACTAAATGCATATTTACAACACGTTAAACGTTGATATAATAACGTTTCAAATTTTAAAATAGCCCATTCAAAAATTTTTGATTTCTGCATTTACGAAAAACGAGGACGCCACCTTGTGACGCTCCCTCCAAACAACCCCACCCGGGGGTATTTTTTTATTTTGGTAGTTTTCAAAGATAAATCTGCCACTTTGCAACATCTTTAGCACTTTAAAAATGTCTTCCGGTCGACCTTCTGTTGACAACATCTCACTGATTTTAATGTGTTTAAAGTGGAAAGCGTCAAAATTACTGTTTTTGGTTAGGAAATGAATATTAACAATCACAAATCCATAATCAACAATCAACTTGTTACGAGTTCGTTTGTATGGAACATTTAGCAAACTAATTTTGTTTTCTAGTTCTTTGTTTGCATTTGTTCCATTAAAACAAACAACAACATCATCTATTACTTCTTTCATAAATCATCTTTCCTTTCATCATGACGTTTAATCGAATCCAATATCCATTGTCTTACTTTATCCTTCCCCCATGACTTGCTAGTGTCAATGTTCTCTAGGAATAAGCCATCAGTATAGACATCATCTTCAAGCATACCCTTGTACCAGTGGCACCTCTTGCATATCACCCATAGGTTATCCTTATCAAGTTGCTTACGCTTATCTATCTTTCTGGGGATGATAGGATCCACAACTAAATAACCTTTGGTTGTACTTGTACGTCCACAACACTCGCATGTGAACATAGCTTGTTGCTTGAGTCCTGCTGATAAATGTTTCCACGTTTTGTTGTGGTAGAACTCATTAGCTTCTTTGTCACGCTTATTAGCGTTGTACTCACGTTGCTGTCGCTTGCGTTCATAAGATGACTTAGGCTTGAACTCTGGCTTAGGTCGATACATTGCCTTGTGTATCTCACAGTATGAATTGTCTTGCTCATAAGGTGTGGTATTATGACAGTCAGGCTTACGGCATATCTTTACTCTAGCCATACTTACTCCTTAAATTTATGTATACAAAAAGCCCAACTCAATTTACTGAGCTGAGCTGAGCTTACATCACTTAAACAAACTCCAAACACTTTTGGTTGTCTTGTGATAAACGCTATTCTTAATTGACTTACTTGGATTAGTTATGAAGCCAGTTCCTTTCTTGCCATAAGTAGGATTGATCGCTGACTTAACGGCTCGTTTGGCACGTCCGGTTGTTCTAGCGCTGATAGACTTTTTGATTGACGGTGTTCTCATTCCAAACTTCATATACTCATACCTCACTTTATGACTACATTATAGTTCTTTTGAACGTGTGTAACACAGTAATTTTATCTCGGTGTACCTTGACGAAACCCTCTATACATTGGACGCTCACTAGTCAAATCCAGATAGTTAATGTCAAACTCTTTGTGACCTTCAACCGCTGTGTCAGTGTTCCAACCAACCTTAATACTAACCAATGGCTTATCTTCTGCACCGTCACCAATCAGTTCACCATCTACCCACACCTTTGGCACATCACGGATATCATCAAATTCAATGCGAATGTGTGGTTGTTTCGTGTCTGGTGTTGCAAGAGATTTTTCAATAATCTTACGATTGATTTTATTGATTTCATCACGTGATAATTCTCTGATTGATTCAGGTTTAAAACTGCCGGCTTTAATTGGTTCAGCTTTCAACTCATCACGCTTAAGAATATAAACGCCATGGTCATCTACACTCTCAACCGTATATCCCTTATCAAGCAGTATGTTTAACGCTTCAACACCTGCACAATCATTTACTAGAATTGCTTTTTTCATGTTATTTCTCCTTAATAGTTGTTTCTCGTTACGGCTTAGTATGCGATTGAACATTAAACATTGCATAACGTTCTCCTCACTGCTTAGTTGGTTTAGTTGGCTCACGCTGAGAATGCCGATTTGGATAAAGCTTTCTTAAATAAAGATAGTCAAGTTATTTTCTAACATCATCATCACTAAAATAAAGTTTTTTATATCGAAGTATAGATTCAACGCTATCGCCACGTTTGATTAAAAGTGGTTCAATGTGTCGTTCCCATTGTTTTAACTTGTCACGTAAGTCTTTTGCTTTTTGAGCATCAACACGTTCTTGCAATGTTTTTTAATGTTGGTTGAAAATGTCATCATGCCACCATACGCCAACAATAGAAATCAGTAACGCACTCAACACCATAAACAACCACAAATGCCAATACTTTATAAACATTTCTCCTTGTGTTAAGTGAATCCAATCATGTATAAATTGTTTCATCTTTTCTCCTCATTCACTGCAAAATAAAAAGCGCTTATGCGCTTAATCAATTTGAATACACGTGCTGGTTCTGTCTTGAATATCAAATAAATTGGATGGCGGTTCGCTTCCATCAAATATCAATATACGTAGTTGTGAAGTGTCATTACTTAAAGCCCGCTTCAAATTGTAAAACATTACTCCGTCTGAGTGTTCAACAGAGTTATTTATCTTCAAATACACACTAACATCATAACTAATTGGCAAACAGTTATATTGGTCCCAGCGATGTGACAGTATATTTTTACCAAAAATAGATACTTCAGAAGGCGTTTTCAAGTTTATATTATAATGATATGAATATTGTTCAAATGTTTTCTTTATGAGTTGTTGAGCATAATAATAACTGTGAACCCTTAAAAGAATTCCCGCTTTGCCAGACATTTTTAAGGCAAAAACAAATGTCGTCAATATAATTTTTTTGATATCCTCTCCATATATCAAAACTGAGTTAATCTTCTCAGTTTCATACAGTTGAGTCAATTTTTTGTATGCCTCTTTTTGATTCACATTTCCAGCCTCCAATAGCAGTAATTATACTACTAGAGAGACGTGGGTTGGATTAGAAATTGCAGATTGTATATTTTTCAAGCGTTATTTACATTAACCTAATTTTTTGGATTAAAATATTAGTAACATAATCTAAATTAAGGATATACAATTATGATCAATATAATTATTGACTTATTAAAAGTGCTCATCATCGTAACCGCTATAGGAACTGTTATATCATTTTATCCTGCTCGCGCATCATTCACGAATGCTCAACAAACATGGATAATGCTGTTGTTATTAGTCGCCTTGCTTTTCATGGTATTTGAATTGGTTTCAGGCGGCGCTTTAGAATTCATTAACCACTTTTTTGAAAGCATTGATGAGATGACTCACTACTTTTAGTTAAACGTGCCACTCGGCAACTAACTTGTCGCTATCATACTCAAGTGCATATGGCTCTTTCTTGGATAACGTCCAACCGTTCATGATTTCATAATTGTCATTCGGCTTAACTGTTCCGAGTTGTCGACTAATCACGCCACCCTCATCAACTATCTTTTCCTTATGGAAATGACCTTTGTGGATTTCACGACTATGAGATAGTGACCAGACACCACCGAACTCATTAGCAAATAGCATAGGCAAGTTCTTAGGTGCTAAGTCACCATGAGCTAACATGATACCCACGTTATCCAACAAATAAGCATCACGGAACTGGATATTGTTCTTGATAACAACTTGTGGGTACTTGGCTTTCAAATACTCCATGAACATGTACTCCATGTTGCCTGAATGATTGCCCGCCATTTGTTTGATGTGAAGCGTTGTATTGTTTTGCAATGCAGCAGTTACCAGCACGTCAAAGAACTGTTTAGCATCCTCAACAGCTTGTACCATATTGACTTCATCAACTAGCGTGCCTTTTAAAGTCTGTGATGACCACATCTGACTAGAATGGAATAGATCACCAAGCTGTTCAATCACAATCGTTTTGTATCCCTTATTGATAAGCTCTAAAAGCCTATCTAAGTGACCTTTAACATCAAGCATGCTAGTTGTTATACCAAAATGTAAGTCAGGAAGCGGTACAACCAAATTGTGCGTATCTCGTGCAACCTGTTTGACTGTGTATGGCTTAATGTCTGCTTTGAACAGATTAACAATATCTTGTGGTGTTAATTCATCATCTAGCTTTGGCTTAACATTAACCTTTAACTGGAAGTTCCACTTTGGTCCATTGTCTGTTTGTGTCGTCCATTGGTTTGGAATTGCTGACACGATATGCCAGTCGTTGACATCAAGATTAAGATACTCAAGGATATCTTCTGGTGTCTTTTGTGTCTGCTCATTCAGTAGTAGATACTTGGCTGTGATTTTAATATCATCAACCTTGCCGTCGCTAACATAGCTATATTGAGGCTCGATACTAAAATGGCCATTTTCGTCATTATGAGGTTGTGGTGCTTTTACGCTTGCGTATCGTTGCACGGAACGTCTCGTATAATAAACGCCTGTTTCATCATAAAGTTTTTCAACTATGTTTCTTGAATCAAGTCCTTGCTTACTCAATTCTTGAACACGCTTCTTTAATTCATCAGTCCATTTTGTGTAGCCCATTATCGCCACTTCCTATCATCATAAAAGGCATCTTTGCGCTTGTCTGTATTCGACTTGCGTTTAGATGCCTTCTTGTGCTTCTTGTTATATTTTTGTTGCCTGTCTAGCCTGCGGTAGATGTTTAATTCATCATTACTGGCGACAAGTCCATAATCGTCATCTTTTTTCATAGTTTTCTCCAAATAAAAAGTCCAACTTGCGTATCTATAACAAATACACGAATTGGACAGCGTGATTTTAGTGATAAGAAAGTTATCAAATATTAACTATTACAAAATTTTTCTACGAGTGTTTTCCTTCAATTTTCTTGACTTGTTTCGACAAATCTTCTGTTACATCCTGAATCAACTGTTTGTATTTTGAATACATATTATTTTGTATGTAAATAAAAGTTTTCAACGTCTCTTGATCCGAAATAGATTTATTCTCGTTTAAAAGGTTGGGTTGAGCTTTTTCGACTAATGTATCAAATGAAGCCTTTGATAAATTTTGCATTTCTCCCCATTTCTCACCTGTGCTATCGGACGAAAACGGAATTAGAATATCAACATTTCTAAAATCTTTATTATTTAACATATTATACGAGTATAACTTACTCAATATAGTTAATTTTCTTTTCAAAAACTCATCACTACTGTCAACTGATTTCATTTGATATTCGCTAATTATACTGGATAAATAATCATCTAATCCATTGTAATAAACTACTAAGTCTTTAGATAATTCCTGATCTTTGTCAATTCTCATTCGTGTTATGTATTCTCTGTTAGATCGATTAGTCTCATAATTTTGTTGAATGATAACTGGAACAAATGCTATAAGCCCACCGATAATGGTGGCTAGTAAACTCATAGCACCATTGGCTAAAATGTTACGATCAATTCTTTTTGTTTTTGATTTTGTTTTCACAAGAAATTTCAATCCGTCCTAAAAACATAGTCGTTCACCAGTTAAACCGGAATGAATGAATGAATTCATTTCAAATTTGTGTTTTTATAATCGTTACTTAAAATTAGATTATTTTTTCTTTATGATATTAACAAAGTATAAATGCTTTAGCAACCTGAAAAAGTGTCCAATCTATTAGAAAATTTTTTTAGTATTAACAATGTATATTATTTTTTTAAAACTACCACTATTTACGCAATCGCAGACAAGCGACTACTGGTTTGTAATAGTCAACGTAAATACTATTGGCAATATTACACATTTTTATTATTTACAAATCACCCGGTATCTTAACATAAGTCACGTTTGCTTTTAATGAATGAGCAATAACCCCAAATAAAAAAGAACGTCGTCGGCGTTCTTCGGTGTTGTCGATATTTCAATCAACGTATTTTGTTATGATTTGTACTCCCCAGGAGTATTGTGGGTGCTTCGCTAATAAACCCCACAGAAGTATATTACTACTTCATCAGTATTTTTTGTTAACTATTTGATGATACAAAAATAGCACCGTTTTCAAGCTAAAAACTTTCACAAAACTCGCGTCTTTTTGAGACTTTCAGTTTTCCACAGCTCGACTAGCAAAAACAGAAGTCCTATAAATCTGTTTAATTCTCTGCATATCTCGGTAGCACTGACTCTCTGACTTTGACAATATGCTTGCCACTTGAAGCCAGCTTCGCTTTCTTCTACGATCATAACGCAATTCAAGCATGGCTCTTTCTTCACTGGTCAGCACCTTTAGGAAATTAGTCATAAACCATCTGTCTCTAATGAATGATTGCAAAATATAATCGCTTTCCTGAATGATGTTGTCATTTTCAGTTTGAATGTTACGCTTATTTTCTGCCTTTCCACCGCCTATATTTTCATCAAATGACGTTGGCGTTTCAAGTTCTCTAATGCGTAGCCTAATCTGCATTTCGATCACGCTCGAGAAATAATCACTTAGATATTTATCAATCCTGTCCGCCATTTTTCGCTCTTCTTTCTACATGTTATAATATTAAAAACGTTAGGAGGTACTATGACCTTATTACTACTTCACGCTTTAATTTACTTTATGATTTTTCTATTGCTGATCACTCTTCTGATTGGCTTTTTAATACATAGCCGTGGCACGAAAGCGATTTCTATTTTCGGTATAACAATACAAGTATTGATGCTTGTCTACATAAATCACTTATAGTGAGTTTTCATTTCTGTCACAAATTTCATCACGATATTCACCGCTGCGACCATTGCTGACAAATACATGCCCAACTCAATCGCATGCTGTAAGTTGTGTCCTATTTCAATCATCAATTTGCATTTATCTCCTTTTTTGTTAGAATAATATTTTGTATAAAATTTGGGGGAATCGTATGACCTATGTCATTTCATTTGCAATCATTATTTTTTTAGTGCTAATTATAGGTATTGTCATTAAAAACAGCCACATAATTTTTTGGTCCGCCATCGGGCTCTGTTGGCAAGCAATCATAATTTTTCTTCTAGCCACAGTGTTCATTTTTGTCTGATGGCTTTTTTGTTACAATTAGCTCGTATATTTCCAATCTTGGATTTGATGTATCGATATAAAAATCTTCGTCAAACCCCTTGATGTGTTTTATGTTGTCATTTTGTAAAAATATGTTGCCTCGCACCTTAGCTGTCTGCATACCGTCAAAAATAAACTTCTTGAGAAACGCCCAATTATCTGGATCTATTCTGCCATCTGGTAAATACTAATCAAGTTTCAATTTGCACGGCCATTCAAAAGCTATATTATCGACCATAGCCTGTGAAAAAACGTTTCTGGTGTAAAAGTAGTAGCGAGACGTTTTAAACGTGCTCCTGCATACCTATTTTTTCGTTCTGCGTCAATATATTTGTTTATCGTCACCTGTTTAAGAAACGTTAAATCTAAAATTACTTTATTCAGTTTGTTCACCTCATATTCAGTCCATGTGCCAAAGCTATTTTTTCGTCAATCTTGATACCGTTCAGGTGGTACTTATTCATGAATGACTGAATGCCTATCTTATGTTGCTCTTGATGATGTTCACGGCACAGGCTCATTGATCGTAATCCTAAATGTTTTATCTTCTGACGATTGCCGCCGTTAGCACCCACACTATCAACGTGTGCAAAATCGGCGTGAGACTTACCACAAACCACACAGCGCTTGTCTATGCTCAGAAGTCAATAAATTGGACTATTTTTATTCAGTTACTTAGGCAACA
>NZ_JACVUE010000022.1:0-8170 GCF_016624925.1 Leuconostoc sp. S50
TGTGCAAGACATTATCAAGACAGCTTGGCAGTGGCATCAGAGCCACCCTAAAGGCTATGATGAACGACATGAGGATCAATAACAATAATAGTGGAGATAACAATATGGAATCCAAAATATATAGAGAATTAGAGCGAGAATTTCAATCAAAATTTGACTCTCAACCCAGTGATTTTTTCTTTTCACCTGGTCGAATCAATTTAATTGGTGAACATACAGATTATAACGGAGGACATGTTCTACCTGCGGCTATAACGATTGGCACCTATGGTGCTGCAAAGTCTCGCCATGATAGATTTGTTAAACTATACTCCAAAAATTTTTCAAATGAGGGCGTTATTACTTTTGATATTAATGATGAAAATCATTTGCAGAAAGGCTCATGGGGAAATTTTGTAAAAGGTGTGCTTCAATCATTGAGATTGTATGGTAATAAATTCGACCATGGATTTGAGCTAGCTATTGTCGGTAATATTCCCAATGGATCAGGATTATCTTCATCCTCGTCCTTAGAATTACTTGCTGGAATTGTAGTAAAAAAGTTGTATGATCTAAAAATTCCTCGTCTACAATTAGTTGCTAGCGGTCAGAAAGCGGAGAATGACTATATTGGTGTTAATACTGGTATTATGGATCAATTTGCAATCGGATATGGTGAAAAAAATCAAGCAATTTATCTCGATACCAATACGATGATTTACGAACTTGTTCCCGTGGAAATGCGTGACAACGTTGTAGTAATTATGAACACCAACAAGAAAAGAGAGCTATCCGATTCTAAATATAATGAGCGTGTTAGAGAAACCCAAGAAGCGGTCTTTGACTTACAAAAAGAATTGAGAATCAATTTTTTGGGGGAAATTGACAGTAAAACATTTGAAAAAAGCAAACATTTAATTAATAGAGAAGTTGTGGCGCGTCGAGCGAAACATGCAGTTAGTGAAAATGAAAGAACTAAAATAGCCGTTAAACTTTTAAAAGATAATCATATGATGGAATTTGGCAGGTTGCTAAATGAGTCTCATGAATCATTAAAGACTGACTATGAAGTGACAGGAATTGAACTTGACACCTTAGTAGAGACTGCTCAAAAAGTCCCAGGCGTTCTAGGCGCAAGAATGACCGGAGCAGGGTTTGGGGGCTGTGCTATTGCTTTAGTTAATAAACGAAATGTTGCTGAATTAAAACAAATAGTTGGAAAAGCATACAAAGATAAAGTTGGATATGAAGCTTCATTCTACGTCGCCGAAATTGGACAAGGAGTTCATTCAATAAGTTTAAATGCTGGAAAATAGTATACTTATAGTTATTAACCAGCAGTTGTGTAAATGCTCTTATACTAAAAAAATTACTAACATTAAAGGTGAAGCCTACTCTCGACGGAGATGATCTTCACCTTTTTTGGATTTATTCTAAAATTGGTAGTGAAACTTAGGTCGTTGGTCTTTTTGACACCAGACGTCGTAGAAAAAAATAGCCATTTCACTGGCTTTACCACACAATTTGATCTTAGTAAGTTAGGCGCTAGACGTCGAGTATAGAAAAATAAATGGTCGTGAGGTTTCAGTGGTTGTTTCAAATATTTTTTAAGGAGGTGCTATTATGCACTATGTTATTGGTATTGATGTCTCTAAAGCTACTAGTCAAGTTGCGGTGGCGATTGATGGTAAGGTAACACAACATTTCAAGATAACCCATGATGCTCTGGCATTCAATCAACTCAATACAATTATCATGCAATTTAATAAATTTCCTGATATTGTTTTTTGGGGGACCGGTATTTATTGGCGACGATTGAAATCATTTTTGGATTGGCATAATTATCTCTATACTTATCTCAATCCCTTAGCAGCAAAAAAACAGTTGGATCAGCTTCGCCCGAATAAAAATGATTTGAATGATGCTAAAAACTTGGTTGAGATCCAATTCATTTTAGCTCGTGCTAAAAGTTATGTTCAAAATCCAATTTATTGACTTCTGAGCAAAGGAGAATGTAAGTAGGAAACTATTTCTAACATAATTTGATTGACAAGTATTTATAACTATTTAAAATCAATAATAGTCTATTACTGTTTTTAAGTAAGAACATCCTTGACAATACATTGAATGGGATGTAGCATTATCTATAACGATTTTTAGAATGAAACGAATTGAACAGGAAAGTAACAGTTTATCAAAGCCAAGAAAGCTAACGGAAGATGTGAGTTAGCGTGCGTGCGATTGTGAAAATGACCTGTGATTGGTGCAGACGAATCGGTTTACCGTTTAGTTTGCAACGATTTGGCCCCCGTTAACGGGCACACCATTCGGCTAGGATCATTTCCCGATGCCCGATGGTTAGTGAGCAACTATTTGGTAACAAATAGTCCAAACTCAGAATGGTATCGCGCTTATGGTAAGCCGCTTCTGTATTGACAAAGTACAGAAGCGGCTTTTTTGATTGACAAAATATCTTGTTCATCGCCATTCTAAAAATCAAGTATTATCATTTAGAGAAAACAGGGAGAAATACGTATCATGAGTAAAACAACTAAATGGCTTGTTGGTGGTGTGGCTGTCGTCGCTATCGCCGGTATTGCCTATGCCAGCTTTGGTCCACAGACCAAAAGTAAAGATAAAGAGACACTGACGGTTGGTATCATGGCAGGCGATAAACGCACCGACAAGCAATGGAAAATTATAAAAAATAATGCCAAAAAAGAAGGACTGACCTTAAAAATAAAAACGTTCACGGATTATACACAACCTAATGCTGCGTTAACATCAGGCGATATTGACGCAAATGCGTTTCAGCATTACATCTTTTTGAATGATTGGAATAAGAGCCATAAGTCTAATATTGTGCCTGTCGGGGAAACAATTTTAGTGGCTGGTCGCCTATATTCCGACAAGCACAAATCAATTAAAGATATTCCAGAAAATGGAACGGTTGGCATTTCAAATAGTAAGGTTACCCAAGGTAGATCTTTATTGGTATTACAATCTGCGGGATTGATTAAAATAGCCAGTAATGTAAAAGATCCAACGGTAAAAGATATCGTTGAGAATAAAAAAAATCTGAAATTTAAAGAATTAGCAACTGACCAATTGGTTAGAACTTTACCAGAGGTAGATGTTGCCGCCATTGATCCTAGCTTTATCGTCGGATCTGGTCGATCAATCAAGTCAGCCATATATGTGCAGCCAGTAGATAAAAATACCCACGGGGGAATTAATATTATTGCAACAACAAAAAGCAAAAAAAATAGTGTTGCGATTAAAAAATTTGTCAAAGCTTACCAATCTGATAATGTGGCCGATTATATTGATAACAAAAGTGGCACCGGAGAAATTGCGGTTTGGAAGGGTGCACCAAAGGTACAATAATGATGAAAAAAAGTTTTTTTTAACTCAAATCGCTAAATTAATTTACTTTTCAATAAGGAATGCTTAACAGCAATCAGCATAAGATAATTTCAACTTTTCGTAAGGTTTGGTTACCGATTACCAAATATCATAATCAAAGAATGAGGATCAAAGATGAGTTATAAAACGTCAGAAAAAAATCAATATTTAGATATTGTCAACATTAGATCTTTAGAAAAACAATTCCAAAGTAGTATGAAACAGCAAAATCATAATTCTGAAGCTGACTTTATTTTAGGAGGTGCTGGTGATGAGGAAACTTTGCGCGCCAATACCGATGATTTCAGAAATTTTAAAATTATACCTAGTGTCATGCATGGCTTGTACGATGGCTTGGCAGATACTTCAACAAGCTTTCTTGGGCAGAACTTAACATTGCCAATAATTGTATCGCCATCAGCTGCCCATGGGTTAGTCCATGAAAATGCGGAGTTGGAAACTATTCGAGGTGTCGCTAAGACTGGAAGTATTATGACAGTTTCACATTTTAGCAATCAATTAATTTCTTCTATCCATGACTCTTCTCCCGAAACCCCATGGTTGTATCACTATGATGAAGATTCGGATTCTGGATTAAACAAATTTTTGCTGGATACTGCAGTCAACAATAAGGCTAAGGCCATTGTAGTAGGGGTGTTTGGTGCCAGTTTTGGTCGTAGAGAACGTGACTTGAAAAATAAGTTCGACTTTCCGTCAGATCTGCCGTTTCAACAATTATCAGCCTATGATAATTACCCAACAGGTTTGGACATACTTTCAGTCAATAACAGGAAACATTCAGATATTAATCCAGATAGAATTAAAGTTATTAAAAAATATTCAAAGCTACCGGTCATTATTAAGGGTATTCAAAATGGCACGGATGCCGTCAGAGCTATCGAAGCCGGGGCTGATGCTATTTGGATCTCAAATACTGGTGGTAGACAGTTGGACGCTACAAGGTCAACTATCGAAGCCCTACCAGAAATATCTGAGGCAGTCAATAAACGTGTTCCGATAATTTTTGATAGTGGTATAAGAAATGGTCAGCACGTTTTTAAAGCACTAGCTTTGGGCGCCGACATTGTAGCATTGGGAAGACCTGTACTGTATGGTCTACATTTGGGTGGTAGTAAAGGTGTAGAAAGTGTTCTGCGTCATATGAAGAGCGAATTAGAAAATACGATGTTATTGTCTGGAGTGAAAAATTTAGAAGAGTTACGTAAGTATGCTAAAGTAGAGAGATATCGTTAAAATATTTAAATCTCAAATCTGTAACATTTTTCAACATTGCCATCACCGTAAAATAAATCCGAAAGAGAGAAATTGCTACTATGAATAAAAAGCCCAAGAAATGGTTGAGCCTAGGGGTAATAATCATCATAATGTTGATTCTGTCAATGTTATTTGTTAAATCACATTCTTCGAACAAGAGTAAGACAATAACGGTTGGTTCACAAGCCACAGACACGGAAGTCTGGAAACATATTGCTAATTCAAAAGTGGCAAAAAAATATCATGTTAAAATTATTGTAAAGGACTTTACGGATTCAAACAGTTTAAACACTGCATTGTCAAACAATGATATTCAAGCAAATGCCTTTCAATCCTATGCATTTTTCACAACATATAATAAAAACAACCCAAAAAGAAAAATTTTTGCATTAGGAACGACGTATATTCAGCCTATGGGGTTATATTCAACAAAATATAAATCCGTGAAGGCCATTTCTCAAAATCAGACTATTGCAATCGGAAATGATGCTGCGTCTCAGAGTAGAGGATTAAAACTATTAGAATCTGCAGGTCTGATAACATTAAAAAAGCACGATATTAATGACTTATTAACTCCCAATGATGTTATTAAAAACGGTAAAAATCTTCACATCAAATCAGTGATATCGACTACAACGCCTTCTTTACTTCATGACAGGGGAATAGCAGCTGTTGCAATTGATAACAATACAGCACAAGCAGCAAAGTTAAATGTCTTTAAGAACTCAATATATTATGAAAAGTTAGATCAGAACACTAGGGCAAATGTAAATGTCATCGCCACAAACGAAAAGCACCGTAACGATTCGACATATAAAAAGTTGGTTACAATTTATCATGATCCAACGATTCAATCATGGATTAAAAAGCATTATCCTGGCAAAATGGAAATCAAAAAATCAATTTCCGATTTGGAAAAGTGAGTATTCAAAATGAAAATAATCTTAGCAGGTGATATGTTGTTCTCCAGTAGAAACTTGGCTAATAGATTAGATAAGAAATTAGTCGAAAAATTACGGGCTGCTGATGCGGTGTTTGCTAACGCGGAATTTACGACACCAGAAGAGAATAGACCAGTGGCAGCAGGCAGAGGTTATGTTACAGCTGTTAGGCCTGGCATACTTAAAGAATTTAATGACCTGAATATCAAATTGATTTCCATGGCTAATAACCACAGTGGTGATTTTGGCATATTAGGCATTTTGGATTCTCTTAAATCTGCCCAAGAGCATGACTTGATTGTAGGTGGCTTGGCTAAATCGTTAGATGAAGCAAGGCTTCCGAGCTTCTACGATACTTCGGATGGACGAATTGGATTTGTTACCGCAACAGCAACACGTGGTGATATATTCGCTGCCAGCAACTCTGGAAATGGTGTCCCTGCTCGTCCAGGTGTGAATCCGCTGCGCTGGTACGAGGAGTATCAAGTTAACGAGCAGCAATTCGATCAATTAAATGAGATATCCAATGAATTAGGTTTGTCGGGTAGTAATCAACATGGCCGAAATGTTGAGGGATTTGATGCACCAGATAATGAGACGTTAGTTTTTGGATCCCTATTTGAGAAAAATCTAACTTTTAAAAAGGCAAAAAAAACAGAGTTTAGAACCGAGGTTGATGCCAATGATCTGAATGAAATATTAGACAGCATTAAAGATGCCAAAAAGCGAAGCGATTTTGTTTTCTTAAACATTCATACACATGAGGGTGTCAATGGCGATTGGTATGAAGACCAGCCTGCAGATTTTGTCGTGCACACGGCTCATGCAGCAATTGATGCTGGCGCTGATATTGTGATTGGTCATGGCGCACATTTCATCAGAGGAGCAGAGCTATACAAAGATAAATGGATTTTTTATAATTTAGGTAGCTTAATCATGGAATTTGAAGCAGGAAACTCAATTATTCCCCCAGAGATGTATCAAGCGTACGGTCTTGATGGACATTCTAAGCCGTCACAATTACATCATCAAAGAGCGGTTGATGAAAAAGGCAATTTTAAGGGGTTCAGCGGCGACAAGAAATTTTCGCAAAATATCATTTTAGAATTGGAAATCAATGATGATAGACGGCTAACCACTCTTAATGTCATTCCACTTGATTTAGGCATGACACGTGATAATGCCATTAAGCGTGGTTTACCGGTCATTCCATCAGAAAAGGAAGCTATTTTAGTCATGGATAGACTCAATGCAATTAGTGCACCGTTTAATACAAGTTTTGAATATAATGAAAAAAGAAATTTTTTTCATATAAGGTAACCTAACACCTTGTAAAAAAAGTTTAGAGACTTTAATGATAACCGAATAAAATCAGCCAAATAGTCTATGTTCATAGTATAGGAGCAAAAAGTACTGCTTTAACATCTTCATAATTTTCCCATACAATGAAATTGAATGAAACTCAACTTATCACTCAAAAATTAATGATTAAAATCTTGATTATTAATTATTTTTATTCTGATCTAAAAAGTAAAGTCTAGATATCCTACTACGCACTTGGTAAAATATCAGTATTTCACTAACTACAATTCGCATATTTTCTGGTGCGTGAACAGTTGCTTTTTTATGAACACAAGACATGAAAGGATACAAGTTTAAAAGACGTCTAACATTTTTGGTGTTAGACGTCTTTTAAATTAGTTGTTATGTAGCAATATTCTATTACTCAAAATTAACTTTCACACTTGTTTCTTTGCCAGTCGACTTGAAAAGTGTGGTGTAATAATCCTTAGCCGAATCCTGAATCATGTCTTTGTATGTCTTTAAGTAATGCTTTTGTTTACTGCTTGAAAGTGCTTGAGAAACAAGTTGTCCCGTATCGACGTTTTTTGTTGATGCACTCAAAATATTGCCACTGTCATCATAAAGTTGGTAAGGGTTTTTCTTATCTAATTCGACACCAATAACGTCGAATTTAGGTACTGTAATATCAACTTGGTTCTTATCATTATATTTAATCTTGACAGGATTTTTGATTCCCAACTTAGCATCATAGTTTAAAATAATTATCGCTTTTTTCTCTGTTAGTGGTACCCCTATGTGAGTCCATGGTATTTTAAGATTATTTTGTCTTGTTTCGATATCTTGTATACCGACATTCAAAAAAACATGTTCATCAACTTTTTCAAGGTTTTTAACCATTGTAGCTGTAGTTGACTGACTTGTTTGAATTCCGTCATCTTGATTATTGAAAAGACTATTTAATTTAAAACCAGCAATCAAAACGACAATTAAAATCACGACTAACAAGACCAGGGTAAGCCATGTCTTAGTTCTACTTTTTCGCCTAAACTTCATTAAATTTGTACCCGCTATATATATTATTTTGTGTTAACGAATTTCATGACTAATCCAAAAATTACCAATCCAACGAAAGCCAGGGTAGGATTTAAAAATAGTAATCCAAACAATACCAAAACTAAAATAATAGTTATCGTTTTTTTCATCTCATACTCCAGTGCTCAGAAGTCAATAAATTGGACTATTTTTATTCAGTTTCTTAGGCAACA
>NZ_JACVUE010000023.1:0-2410 GCF_016624925.1 Leuconostoc sp. S50
CTCCTTAATTATGATTATTTTAGTCTAGGTATTTACCCCTTATAACAAGTTCAACATTTCACAATGTTGCTTATTATTTTATTTTTTAAAACACAATATATTAAAGTATTAAGCATAATGAAGATTTTGTTTTTGAAGTTAAATAAAAACGACCCTGGAAAATTTTTCAGAGTCGTTTTTCAATTCTTGACGCTTATTTGATTTCTTATCAGTCGTGTGTCATTTTGACTCGCTCTAATATAAATAATATCACCAGCTCGTAATACTAAATCGCCCTTTGGAATCAGTACATGTTCAGATCTCTTGACCAGTGTAATCAAACTATTGGAACCCAGTTGCAAATCTCTTATTTGTTGATCTTCTAAGATACCACCAGCAAGAACTGGCACTTCCGTGGTTGTCATGGAGGACATCGTTAGATGCACTGGTTTTCTTTTTAACAAACGTTCTAGCAAAGATTCATATATTGGCGCACCATTTAATAGATCAACTACTAAGTAGGCTACTAAACTTACAAGTGCTAAAGGTAAAATGTGGGTCACACTCCCCACCATCTCAAAAATAAGAATAATTGCAGTAAATGGTGCTTTACCAATACATGCGAAGTAACCGGCCATACCGATCACAATAAAGTTTAAAGCATAATTTGCACTCATGAGATGTAAATAGACAAATATATGAGCCATTAATGCGCCACTTAGTGCACCTAAAGTCAAAATAGGTAAAAAGATGCCTCCTGGCAGACCGGAACCGTAACTAATCATTGAGAAAACAAATCGAACTAACAAAATTACGATGATCATTTTCATTGTCAAAGGTGTTTCTTTCAGCGACAAAATTAAATTATTGCCCCCACCCAAAAGATTTGGCCATAAGATTCCAATTGGTATCACCAAAGTAAACGGCACAATACCGTATAAATATTTAGGGACCTTAATTTTACTGTAACAATTTAAGCTGAATAGTAAAACTTTTTGATATAAAAAGCCAAATAAACCTAATATAATACCAAATACCAACAATAAGCCATATAACTGTACCGGGAAAACACTTAAGTGACCAACAGATAAAACTGGTGTTTGGCCAAACAAAACCGTAGAGACAAAATCCGAAACGCTTGCGCCTGTCAATGCACCAACCCAGACAAAGGGAGAAATACTGTGATAGACTTCTTCCAATACAAACATAACGCCGGCTAAAGGTGCATTGAATGCAGCTGATAAACCAGCAGCGGCACCACTGGCTATAAGCCCTTTCGATTGATTATGACTAAGATGTTTATATGATGCTACACCGTGACCAATTGATGCACCCAGTTGAATTGAGGGACCTTCCCGCCCCAGCATCAAACCACTACCAATAGCCAAAATTCCTGATATAAATTTTCGCCACAATGTCGACCACCAGTTTATTTTTAGTTCACCTAATAATAGACCTTCAACCTGCGGGATGCCGGAACCGGATATATTAGGTTCTTTGTTTAACATCCATGCAACAATTAAAAAGCCTATAAAATTGGCTATCATCAAAAAAAATATTAGCATTATATTGCCATGTGAAATATCTACATACAACGCTTGCACAAATTGAAGCAATTTTTCAATTGTCCATCGGAAAACACTAACAACTATTCCTGTTAAAAAACCTATAAGTGCACCATATAATACTACTGACAGCTTTGATGTATTGAGTCTAATTCTTTTTTTAAACATAAAATCAGTGTACAACAAAAACGAGTTTGATTCCAAGCATAAAAACTATTAATGTTTTTCGGCAAGTTGCCTTTTTGCTTGATACAACTGTTCTTCAATCTTATTCAACCCGCTTTCGGTATTACGATCAGTTCCCTTAATTAGCAAGTCTAAATCACGATAAGCAAAGGTTAGCTCAATTGATTTTGAAACCAATTCTTGCACCCTAGATACTAATTCTTTGTTAAAAAAAAGCACATCTCCGTAAGTTTGAGATTGTGCTTGCCTGATTTTGGCTTGTAATTGCATTGATATGCTCAACGTTGTTTGGAAGTTTGGCGCACCAGCTTTGAATTGAAAGCCTTGTCTATCAGTTTCTAGTGTTTGGTCGAGTTGACTATATAAGTCTCTAAACCGTTCTAACTGCTTAATATACAGCTCTAATTGTTCTGGCTTTAACCATATCTTTGTTGGCATTTTATTTATTCCTTTCATTTTTAACTGCAAACAAAAAAGCTAGTACCTATCAAGCACTAACCCATTTGTGACTAATCATATATATTTGTACTCATCAGTACATCAAGTCCAATAATAGAAATTCTTTCAGATACATAGACCCAAGATTTCTTTAGTTTCAATTTCATTTTTTATATCCTTTCACTTTTAATTGCAAACAAAAAAGCTAGTACCTATCAAGCACTAACCCATTTGTGACTAAT
>NZ_JACVUE010000024.1:0-1680 GCF_016624925.1 Leuconostoc sp. S50
GAAACTGATGTACTCATTGAACGACTATCGGAAACAGAATCACTTTGTGATGTTGAATCAGTCAACGAAACTGATGTACTCGTTGAGCGACTTTCGGAAACTGAATCACTTGCTAGCTTACTATCGGATTCTGAAACGCTCGTTGATGTTACAACACTCGCTGAGGTTGACTCACTCTTGGTCGTCGAATCACTCAATGAAACTGATGTACTCATGGAGCGGCTATCGGAAACTGAATCACTTTGTGACGTGGAATCTGCCAATGAAACCGACGTGCTCATTGAGCGACTTTCGGAAACTGAATCGCTTTGTGACGTGGAATCTGCCAATGAAACCGACGTGCTCATGGAGCGGCTATCGGAAACTGAATCACTTTGTGATGTTGAATCAGTCAACGAAACTGATGTACTCATTGAACGACTATCGGAAACTGAATCACTTTGTGATGTCGAATCACTCAATGAAACTGATGTACTCATTGAACGACTATCGGAAACAGAATCACTTTGTGATGTTGAATCAGTCAACGAAACTGATGTACTCGTTGAGCGACTTTCGGATTCTGAAACACTCGCTGAGGTTGACTCACTATTTGATGTGGAATCGCTACTTGAGATTGATTCACTCTTTGATGTTGAGTCACTGTTTGAGATTGACTCACTCTTTGACGTTGAATCGCTGTTCGAAATTGACTCGCTCTTTGATGTCGAATCACTGTTCGAGATTGAGTCGCTCTTTGATGTCGAATCACTGTTTGAGATTGACTCGCTCTTTGACGTGGAATCGCTGTTTGAGATTGACTCGCTCTTTGATGTTGACTCACTGTTCGAGATTGACTCGCTCTTTGATGTCGAATCACTATTTGAAACAGATTCACTTTTGGTCGTTGAATCAGTCAATGAAACTGATGTACTCATGGAGCGACTTTCAGAAACCGAATTACTTTGTGACGTGGAGTCCGCCAATGACACCGACGTGCTCATTGAGCGACTTTCAGAAACTGAATCACTTTGTGATGTGGAGTCTGCTAATGAGACTGACGTACTCGTTGAACGACTGTCGGAAACTGAATTACTTGCTAGCTTACTATCGGATTCTGAAACGCTCGTTGATGTTGCAACACTCGCTGAGGTTGACTCGCTCTTGGTCGTCGAATCACTCAATGAAACTGATGTACTCATTGAGCGACTTTCAGAAACTGAATCACTTTGTGATGTGGAGTCTGCCAATGACACCGAAGTGCTCGTTGAACGACTATCAGAAACTGAATCACTTTGTGATGTGGAATCCGCCAATGAAACTGATGTGCTGGTTGAGCGACTATCGGAAACTGAATCACTTGCTAGCTTACTATCTGATTCTGATACGCTCGTTGATGTTGCAACACTCGCTGAGGTTGACTCACTCTTGATCGTCGAATCAGTCAACGAAACTGATGTACTCATGGAGCGGCTATCGGAAACCGAATTACTTTGTGATGTTGAATCAGTCAACGAAACTGACGTGCTCGTTGAACGACTGTCGGAAACTGAATCACTTTGTGACGTGGAATCTGCCAATGAAACCGAAGTGCTCATTGAGCGACTATCAGAAACTGAATCGCTTTGTGATGTTGAATCTGCCAATGACACTGATGTGCTGGTTGAGCGACTATCGGAAACTGAATCACTTGCTAGCTTA
>NZ_JACVUE010000025.1:0-1503 GCF_016624925.1 Leuconostoc sp. S50
ACGTTCATGATGGTGTCATTCACTTCAGCGAATACGTTCAAATTGTCAGTCACACTAGCAAAGCTAATCACATTCATGTCTTCGTTGATATCATCAATAGTATTAATAGCATGGATCGTGTAATACTCTCTAGCTTCACCTAAAACATTTTCGTACCAATCATCTGGTAATTGATATGCCGGTGTCTCAATCTTGGCGTCATTTAGTATCACCGGAATAATCCGTCTGTTACCACCGATATCAGTTAGGTAACTACTATCATTAGTAGTCCTGGCAATCACAAAGTGGCGTTTCTTTGTCACATTATTGCGACCATAAGCAGGGCGATAACTAAATTCGCTTGTTGAAACAAACTTTTTGAATATCTTGTCTTTACTGAATTCAGTCACTTGCATTTCATCATCATTAACAATCAGGTTTTTCATCATGATTTCGAAGTCATCTTTTTTAGTGAATGACATGAATTGGTCTGTGTAGTAAATACCACCTAACCGTTTTAGAAACGATGTCTTACCAGTTCCCTGATTACCAATAATGTCTAATGTGTACTGAAACTTACCTGTATCAACACCATAAGCACCGCCTATCATGTTGACTATCCAAATACCAATCGCTTTGTTAACGGCTGGATCATCAACGCCGAACACTTTTTTACCAATCGACCACAGCCGTGAATTACCGTCCCAATGCTTTGATTCTATCCAGTCGTACACTGATGAAAATACATGCTGGCTTGCTGTCATAGAAATGGCGTCATATAGTTTAGCTTGGGTTAATGACATGTCGTATTTGCGTTCCAAGAACGCTTGAATCAGAAACATTTTGCTATCTGTTAATCGACCAGCTTCAATTAATACTTCTTGACCTGATACATCTTTTTTGATGAATATTTCGTTTAGAAACTCATCAAATTGAATGTCGATATTATCGTGAATTGTTTCTGCTAATACTGTTGTTTTAGTTGCCATTCGTCCATTTCCTCCAAGCCGCATCTATTGTCTTTTCAATTTCACTATTGGTTAGCCCTGATTTTTGATTAGCTAGACCAACTACGGCTTCTAATTGACCTTTTGAAAAGCCAAGCGTGAGCAACGTCCAAACCAACAAACTCATATTAGCGTTACGTGTTCCCTCTTCACCAAAACCATCAGTGATCATGTCTAACTCATGTATTGAAAAGTCATTAAGATTGTCATTATTTTGAGCCTTACGACCGTTTGACTTGTTACTCTGATAAAACGCCCACAACTCATCTGGAAGCTCTGTAACCTCTTCTAAATCAGTCTCTGGATTAACCACTACATAATTGTTTTTACTGGCTTTAATGTCTAACCCTTTGATGATGTCGATGAACTGTGTTAATCCCTCATTGTTTTCAAAGTAAACGTGTATTCCTCGTCCTGTTACAGACTGTTCGTGCACGCCCGACATAATCACAGGGTGTTCTTGTTTAAATGTCTCTAAGACATCCATACTGTCGAAATCAAACACAGTATAATCATC
>NZ_JACVUE010000026.1:0-1092 GCF_016624925.1 Leuconostoc sp. S50
TGAGATAAATCGGAGATAAACTGAAAATTAAATTAGCGTCTTGGCTCAAATGTTTGTTCATAAGCAGTATATTATCTTTGTTTTAAAAAACGTTGCTTTAGTTATTGCCAAACATCCTGTAAACGGTTACAATATATTTGTAAACAACTGATTAACGTTTATCATTAACGCGATAAAATCGCAAAAAAGGAGTAACTCATGGGATTATTAGGCGCAATTGAAGCCGGTGGTACAAAATTTGTTGTGGCGGTAGCGGATCACGACTATAACATTGTAGAGCGGACATCATTTCCAACACTTGATGGCGAACAAACACTAAAACAAGTCATTGCTTTTTTTGACCAATTTGAAAATATTGATGCTATTGGTATCGCAGCATTTGGTCCAATTGATATTGTCGAGGGGTCAAAAACATACGGGCACGTATTGGACACGCCAAAGCGTGGCTGGTCAGGATATGACTTTTTAGGTGCTATGAAGGCTTGGCGTGATATTCCTTATTATTGGACAACAGATGTCAACGGCGCAGGTTGGGCAGAATTTGAAACTGGTGCTGCTAAAGATGTGCAAAACATGGTTTATTTAACAGTTGGTACAGGCGTTGGTGCAGGAATTGTTTCCGGTGGTCGTTTTGTCAGCGGCTATGGACATCCTGAAGCAGGACACATTTTCTTGCAGAAGCATCCTAAAGACACTTACGCTGGTCATTGCCCATTCCACGGCGATAATTGTTTGGAAGGCTTAGCCGCTGGTCCAGCAATTGAAGAACGCTGGCAAATGAGCGCTAAGGAACTACCAGACGATCATTTAGCTTGGGAAATTGAAGCCTTTTATTTGGCGCAAGCAGCTTTGGACTATACAATGATTTTGCGTCCAGAAAAGATTGTGTTTGGTGGTGGTGTACCACATCGTGAAATCCTATTTCCACTGATTCGCGAGCAATTTGCAAAGTTGATGAGTGATTATCTGGCCGTTCCAGACTTAGATGATTATATTGTGCCTGTTGCCAATGGTGACAATGCCGGGATTCTTGGTTGCTTCTATCTTGCCAAGACGCTAATTTAATTTTCAGTTTATCTCCGATTTATCTCG
>NZ_JACVUE010000027.1:0-917 GCF_016624925.1 Leuconostoc sp. S50
TTAGGGTGGCTCTGATGCCACTGCCAAGCTGTCTTGATAATGTCTTGCACATTATCATACTTTGGTGCCCAGCCCAGCACCTCTCGTGCCTTATCTGAATTGGCAATCAAAATATCAGGATCACCCGCTCGACGTGGCCCAATTTTAGCTGGAATATCAACCCCTGTTGCTTCCCGTGCCGCCTCAACCATCTCTTTCACTGAAAATCCAGTCGCTGATCCTAAGTTAAACTGATTTGACTCATGACCATCAGCTAAATACTGCAATGCTAAGATATGCGCGTCTGCCAAGTCTAAGACATGCACATAATCTCGTACATTAAAGCCGTCTGGTGTATTATAGTCATCGCCAAACATTTCAATATAATCACGTTGTCCCAAACCAGCTTGCAAAATAATTGGTACCAAGTGTGTTTCTGGATTGTGGTCTTCGCCAATTGTGCCATCTTCTGCTGCACCAGCCACATTGAAATAGCGCAACGCGACCCATTTAACCCCGTCAGCTTGATCGGACCAGTTCATGATTTTTTCCATCATCAACTTTGATTCACCATAAGGATTAATCGGATTTTGCGGATCAGTTTCCTTAATCGGAATATGAACGGGATTACCATAAGTTGCGGCGGTTGATGAAAAGACGATTTGTTTGACGTCATGTGCTTTCATCACTTCCAGCAATGTAATCATGCCACTAGTATTATTGTCAAAATATTTCAGTGGGTTTGCCACTGATTCTGGCACAATTGAAAAGGCTGCAAAATGAACCACCTGTTCAATGTTTTCTTTATCAAACACTGCCGACAAAGCTGCCTTATCACGAATGTCAACTTGATAAAATGTCGCTGCTGGATTAACTGCTGCGCGGTGTCCAGTGAACAAGGCGTCCACAACCACCACGTCGCGTCCTGCTTCAACCAA
>NZ_JACVUE010000028.1:0-863 GCF_016624925.1 Leuconostoc sp. S50
GCTGGAACCTTGCTACCATCTGTTTTCTTCTTGGCAATTGATACACGATAACCGTTGTCTGTGTTGCCGTCTTTATCAGTAAATTCAAACTGTACCGCAGTCCAACTTGACGACTGACTTTCAAATAATGACACATCTGTCAAAGTTGCTTCTGTCTGACCATCTTCAAATCCAAACGCTGATGGTTCTTCTGTTTCTGCATCTAATCCGTCAAACCAATCTTCCATATTTACTGCCATGTTCTTAATCTCCTATTCTTATAATCCGAGTTCTGCGAGTTTTGCTGCCTTAGCTTTGGCAGGATCAATAATGTTGTTAAGTGGTGCTGGCAACGTCTTATCGTCCCAGTCATAACGCTTTTTCTTCCACTTGGCTTCGTGCTTGTTGTTAATCTCAATCAAAGCGTCTGAATAACCACCGATGATATTGAACAACTTTGGTTTCAGGACAATCACAAGCCCTTCTTCATCGTCGTTGTTGGCACGTAACAAGTAATAAACTGTTAATGGTGACTTAGTTAAAGCACTAATCACATTGCTAAACATCTTGTTAAATTCACCAAATCCTGCACCATAATCACCTGCTTCTTTCAAACTTGAAGCATTATGTTTTTCCAATACCTCAAGTTCTAATAAGTTAGCCATGTCTTCTGCTGTATCAATAACTAACGTCTTATATCCTGCGTCAGGTGCTTGCTCGATAATGTCGATAACATCTTGATATGTTTCAGGGACAATGGCGTTATATCCTGCGTTGTCAGCATTTCGGTCAAACGAGACAAACAATGGCTTATCCGACTTACCCGCGAACGTTGTCTTACCCGCCATTGGCTCACCATAAACTGCGATACCTTTAGGCGCTGG
>NZ_JACVUE010000029.1:0-530 GCF_016624925.1 Leuconostoc sp. S50
TTATCGTGTATCAATTGCCAAGAAGAAAACAGATGGTAGCAAGGTTCCAGCTAAGATGTGGCAACGTAACGTGTTCCAACTTATGCGTCCATTAATCTTAGCTAATCCTAAGTTTAAGGCGGTAGTTGATCTAGACACAATTAATCAAGGTAATGCAGCAGTCGTTGAAGCCTTGCAAGTATTGGTTGATAAGTTGCAAGTACGTCTTGAAAAGACAACACCAGAACACAAACCAGATGAAACAGTGTTCCCTGAATATACATTCTTAAAGCCACTGGAGTTCTAAAATGGCAACAAAAAGTGAGGCATTAAAATGGTTGGCGGCTGGATATGACATTACACCTATACAAGTTAGTTTTGATGAGAATGGTCACGCAAGCAAAAAACCGTTTTTGTCTTACGCTACCGACAAGGTGAACAAATTATGGGTGCTATCGAATTGGAAAAAGGCGTATGCCATTGGTTTAGTTTTAAGTGGCGATGATTATACTGTGTTTGATTTCGACAGTATGGATGTCTTAGAGACATTT
>NZ_JACVUE010000002.1:0-271603 GCF_016624925.1 Leuconostoc sp. S50
GTCGAATCACTATTTGAGATTGAGTCGCTCTTCGATGTGGAATCACTGTTCGAAATTGACTCGCTCTTTGACGTGGAATCACTGTTCGAAATTGACTCGCTCTTTGATGTTGAATCGCTGTTCGAAATTGATTCACTCTTTGACGTTGAGTCACTGTTCGAAGTTGATTCACTCTTTGATGTCGAATCACTTTTCGAGATCGACTCACTCTTTGACGTTGAGTCACTGTTCGAAATTGACTCACTCTCTGACGTTGAATCGCTGTTCGAAATTGACTCACTCTTTGAGGTTGACTCACTGTTCGAAATTGACTCACTCTTTGACGTCGAATCGCTGTTCGAGATTGACTCGCTCTTTGATGTTGAATCGCTATTTGAGATAGAGTCGCTCGTTGATGTCGAATCACTGTTTGAGATAGAGTCACTCTTCGATGTCGAATCGCTGTTCGAAATTGATTCACTCTTTGATGTCGAATCGCTCTTTGCTATTGAATCACTTTTCAATGTGCTCTGGCTATTAGAAATATCCTGGGACATACTTGTTGACGTATTTAATGAAGAGCTAGAGGACGTTGATGTAACAATTGATGCTGACTCTGAGTTAATGAGCTGCATTGATTTTGATTCAGAAATGGCGATTGATTCGGACTCACTAGCAAATTGAGAATTTTTTACCGAATCAGAGTGATAATTTGATATGCTCTGGCTCGTAATTGAACTATTTGAAGCTGAATTCAAATTAGCAATTGATTGTGAATCACCAGTACTACCATGTTGTGATCCACTATTAGAAGCAACAGTTGAGACGCTATTTGAAATTGAATCATTATTCTTAGCAGATGTTGAACTTAAGGCCGATACACTTTCCGACAATGACTTCACATCTGTTGTTGATTGTGATTGTATTGTCGACTCAGATTGGCTCACCGAATCCGCAATCGAAGATGAGGTAGATTCAAACAGTGATTCTGATTCCAATTGAGAATCGGCATTAGAAGCACTCTTATCATTAACATTTGTTTGGCTTGCCGAATCACTGAGCGAATTTTCTAGAGATGTAGCATCGTCTGAAGAACTCTGATATGAATTAGACAAACTGGTTGAGTTTTGAATTGATTGAGAGTTGGTCCATGACGCACTGTCGCTCAAGGAACTAATAGTAGATAGCGACTGCGATTCACCTTGATTACTAGTGCTAGTCATACTTTCACTATTGGACACTGAATTTGATGTCGCTACCGAATCTGAAGTGGACATTGTAGAAGAATTGCTAATCGAACGCGACTCTTCACTAGATGTACTGTCCACAATACTCTGACTATTAAAGGTAGAATTTGACTGATCCGTACTACCGTTGTAAGCCACATTATAGGTGACAGTCTTAGTCTGATCCTGAGGCGCTGAGTCGGTAAATGAAATTGATGAATGGTCGGCATAGTAACCATCAATTATTGGTGTTGAAACAGTTTGAGCACCTGAATTTAATTTATACTCAGTCGTATTGTCAATGATTTTAGTCGTGACATCCCAAGACACATTTTGGACATTATCAGCAGGTGTTTGGTTACCAGCACCCACATAATGAACTGAGTCAATAGTCGTTGTTGTTCCGCTATGTGTCAAACCTTCTAGGATAGCAACTTGATTGTCTATATCCGCTTGTGAAGCAGATGAATTGTTGACGATGCTAGTAGCATTTGACACTTCTTTAGTAAATTCATCAGCATACTGACTATCATTTACCGCATCAATATCTTTTTGAAGCAATGTTTTATCAATAGCTTGATAAGCCACAAGAGTGTCCGCTTGACCGACTACTGTACCTGTTGCACCCACAGTATATTTATCTGAAACGAATGTACCAGTTGGCACGCTACTAACATCAGGTTTCTGTGCTGTTACCGAAACTGCGGCCATGACAGAGGGTGTAACCGTTGCATTAGTCGCTTGAATGGCATCAAAACCATCAATCAATCCCTGATCAATATCATTAAACTTTTTAACAAGCCCATCAGCATCAGTTGTGCTGAAAAACTTAGAAACTTGATCTGTGATACTTTGAGTGGCAGACTGCGTCGCGCTGTTCAAAATTTGAGCATAGGCACCAAAAGTTGTATTGACGTTACCATTGACAAAATTAAGCGCTGCCGTGGCAGAGTCGATCGGATGTAAAATACTAGCGGCTGCGATATCGCCATAAAAAATACGCATCTTGTAGAGAATTGAAGCTAATTTTTTATCAGCGGTATCATCCCCTTTTAAATCACTGTCAGAAACATGATAATAGCTTTTCAATTGTGTCAACGCTTTGTTAGCTTTTTCGCTAGCCGTGTTAATCGTTGTATATTGCGCTGCCGCTACCTCGTTCAACATATCAGTAACCATTTGCACTTGAATCAAAGCATTACCAATTTTGTCCTGATCGTGAATGACTACTGCCAATGTTCCTAAATCTGAATCCATAACAATTTGGGAAGTACCACCAGCGTTAGTAATAAATTGCTGCGCCAATGCTAATTGTTGTGAGGCAACTGTTTGCGCAAGTGTCGCTGTACTGTCATAGATTTTATATGAAGCATAATTAATTAATGCTTGTAAATCACTAGAAATTGTGTTTGCATGATCAGAAATCTTACCTGAACTAGAACCGGATGCTTGCCACAGCATGACAATACCAGCAATGTAGTTAGGAATTGTAGTAGTAACATAATTGTTAATTTGCGAAGAAATATCCGTGACAGCTGCCACTTCTTCTTGAACTGCGGTCGCAATTGCTCTTTGAACCAAAACAGATGGATCAACATTAATTGGAGCCGTAGTAGCGTATGTCGTATCACTCAATTGACTAAGTTCAACAAAAAAATCGTAGGATAAATATTTGCCAGGATCACTTAACAAGTTAATCAAAACATTAGTCTTGTTAGTCAAATTAGTCAGGTCTAAATCAAATCCGGGTACTTGACCATAAAATGAATCTGATTCAACCTTCTTACCTGAGGCAGTCACTGAACTTGACACAGAGCCACTTTGATATTGTTGCGCTAATGTTAGTGCCTGAGTTAGTGCTTTACCAATTAATGAGGTTCTACCAAATTTTGTAATCAAATTGGGCAATATATTAATAGCTTGCGCATAGTTTCCAGTTGTGGTGCCGAGTAACGCATTTAGTAAACTGGAACTTTGACTGTACGTCGGTCCCTTAGCCAAATCAGTGGCATTTTTAGAAACACTAGTTAACATACTCTGCAATGCAGTAACTGCTTCTGAAGTCCATTGCTTTGCGGTATCAGTGTCATTACCTAAGTTAACAGTTGCAATACCACTTGGACCAGTAATTTGTTTTAAAATTGCAACTTGTGCATTAGTCAGTGCTGTCTTATCTGATTGCAACGCTGACGTCAAAGTTGACAATGCAGCTTGATCATTAGTAAGAATATTTTGTTGAGCTGTCAGTTGACTTTGATAATTATTTAAAGTATCAACATAATCCTGAACCGTTTTGCTCAGTCCACTGGCTTTGCTGGCAGTCCAAGTACCCGATTTACCCAAATTACCAAACAACCCATAGCCATCGGCGCCATCATCGTTTGTTGTACCACCTATCAATAAATCGAGTGCATTTTGGTAAGATGAGTCTCCGATTAAGCGGTGTTTGCGAGTGATGGCGTCTTTCGCTGCCTGTGCCCAATTACCTTGACGAATATCAGCAATAATTTTGGTCATAACACCAGCACTGTCAGAATCATCTGATCCTTTAGCAGTGACAGTAGTCGTAGCATCTTTAATTGCAATGCCACCAATGTTATTATTTGGGTTAAAAGTATAAACAGTTGAAGCATCTGACAGCTTGCTTGTCGCAATGCTTAATTTACTTGTACTGTTGGCAAATGACTGTAGATTATCCGCAATAGCATTATTCAAATCTGATATGGCTTGTTTGGAATCGTTAACCGCTTGCGTCAGTGTAGCTACTTCATCATTGTCAATAGTTGCCTGTTTAGCATTGACCAATAATTGATCCCGTGCAACTTTAGTTAGCAAGTCTTTCACAGACGGATCATTATTGACAATATCTAAAGTAAATTGTACTGTTCGACCATCAGAAAAAGTTGCAGTGGCAATACCATCGCTACCAATTTTTATTTCAACGGGATCCACTGTTGCATTATTAGGCGTGACCACCGAAATATTGAATCCCTTTGATTGCCAATCGGATGTCGTTATTGAACTACCAGAAATATTGCCTTGTACTTCAAATGTGTCACTTGCTTGTGATGCTGAAGACTGATTTTTATCGTCGGAAATAGCACCCTGATTATTGGCTGCTGAAGCGACAACACCTGCGTTACTAGCAACTACTGGATGTGCAGTAGGGTCTGCTGCAATTGCAGAATTAGCTGATGAAACAGCGTTCGAAGCTGTATTTGTCGCCGTATTGGCAGCCGAATTTGCGCTACTAGTTGCTGAAATATCATTAGTATCACTTGATTGTGTAGAAACACTAACTGAATTGACAGTTGTGGTCTTTGTATTATTTAATGATGTATCCTGATTTGCTGATGATGCTTGACTAGTTGCGGCTGGCAACGTGACCTGATTCGCACTTTGCGATTCAGTGACTTTCGAACTATCCGTGGTTGATTGTGCTTGCTGCGCTCCACTTAAATCAGCTGCATGGGCAACTGTTGTATTTGGCAAGCCAATACCTACTGCAATCGATGACACAACGAATAAACCAGATACAATCCAATTTTTCTTCGCCTTGAACATCTTTTTATGCTCCCGAGTATTCGTAGGAATATAAATTTTGCTCTCCCTCAATTTTTTCATAAACGCTCTAACTCCCTTTCCTTATCGAATCGATAACAACATTACTGATTTAACGCCAATTAAACCTATGTGATATTATCAAGCATTGTTAAAACAAGTTGTTAATCTATTTTTCAAGATTTCAGAAAAAGATTATTATTTATTATTCGTTATATAATTATTATTGGTGAACGTTACCAATAGAAATGAACTTAAATCGCTTGTTTTCAAAATATTTTCACGATTATTTCAAATCTGTATATTAAAAATTCTATTTATAAATATTACGCTTACTTGTGAAAATATATTTTTGTTATTTTTTTTACCAATTTTTTTCTCCGAAAATGGCCGTTATGTAGCTTCAATAGTGTAAAATATATAACAGAAATAATAAGTCGAGGCGTAGCACATGTCATCAGAAATCACATTAAAGACAATTGAAACACAAGATTTGCAAGATTTTTGGCAAATCAGCTATGGTCCATCGGCTGACTTGAAATGGATGAGCCTAAACGGTCCGTACTTCCACGATCCAGTCCTGAATTGGGAAGATTTTTATCAGCGCTTTTATCCGGCCAATATTAATAACCCGATGGTAAAACTGATTATTTATAACGGTGAAATTGTTGGATTGGTTTCAGCGTATTGGGATGATGGCAAACTCAAACAGTGGTTAGAAGTTGGTATTGTGATTTATGACGCCAATAAATGGGGGTTGGGCATTGGTGGCGTTGCTTTAAAGCAGTGGCTTAATGAAATGTTTACGCTTTTTGATTACTTACCACATATTGGTTTTACAACATGGTCTGGTAACATCGGTATGCAAAAATTGGGTGATAAAGTGGGCATGACAAAAGAAGGTGTGATTAGAAAAGTAAGGTATTGGCATAATCAGTATTATGATTCAGTTAAGTACGGTATTTTGAGAAACGAACTATAGAGAGTGTCCGTCACCTCTTATTTTCAAGTTTACAAGCAACTTTTATTAGTTTATAATGTCATCTATTATGTATTTCAAATAAAATTTTAATTTAAGGAGATTTATTTGTGTTCAGCTTTAAATATGACGATGATGTTAGTCTATCATTGCCCTTACCAGATCAGGATTCAGAAGCATTGTACGCGCTAGTCGAAGACAGCCGTACTACCCTGTCCCAATGGTTACCGTGGGCTGATCAGCTCCGATCTGCAGATGATGAAAAACAGTTTCTAAAAACAACGCTAACGCACTTCGGCACGGGGGATTCTTTAAATTGTGTGATCCGTTATCGTAATCAGCCAGTTGGTATGGTCAGCTTTAATCGAATTGATAAAGCACATCAACATTCCGAAATCGGCTATTGGCTAGGCAATCAATGGCATCACAAAAACATCATGCATCGTGCCGTCACAGCTTTACTAACAATTGGCTTCACAGAATACAACCTACGCAAAATTATTATAAATGTCGACGTTAATAATGACGCTAGTAATCACGTTGCTCAAAAATTAAACTGTCATTTGGATGGTACTAAACGTGAGGACATCTTATACAACAATGGTAAATTTGCAGATATGAACGAATGGTCATTATTACGTTCAGAGTGGGAAAAACACGATAAAAAAAGCAAAGAATAATTTCATTCTTTGCTTTTTTTCGTGTTTAAATCATATACTGCATATCAAAGTCTATTACGCCAAGATATTGATTTGTCGTTGGGTTCCCTACGTCTTTAAACCCCTGTTTTAAATAGAATTCATGCGCTGAGGCACGCGCTGATAAGCTGACTTGTTGATAGCCTTGCTTTTTGAAATCATCAAGTGCCCAGCGAAACAATCGTGATCCGAGTCCCTGCTGTTGATATGACATATCGACAGCAAAAGATACTAAACGCACGGTAGCGGTATTTTTTTGGTAAGTTGAAAATGTTGCCACCAACACATCAGCGACCGTAATGCCATAAAACTGATTATTTTGCTCAATCACTATTTCTTCAGGTGTAATTAATTTGCCGAGAGGCCCCCTTAAAACAGCATTTCTCAAATCAATATTTTGTTGATAAAGTTGCTTATTTGCAGTTGTAAATTTTTGAAAAAATGGTTGGTTAGTCACAGTATTAGTGCCCCGTTTCATCATTTGATGCCACCATTTTATCATACTCAACGATAAAAATAGTCACCACGATTTAATTTATCAAGAAACTCTTCAGGCGTTTTGTGTTTTTTGTAATAATAGGTTTTATCATTTTCATTAATCTCACGCGCAACCTTAGCAGGATTGCCAAAAGCGACTACATTGGCAGGAATATCTTTTGTGATGACACTGCCCGCGCCAATAACTGAATTTTCACCAATTGTGACGCCTGGTGTAATTGTGACATTAGCACCAATCCAGACATTGTCACCAATTGTAACTGGAAATGCATACTCGGCGCCTTCCTTAGTCCTTAAATCTGGATCAATGCTATGACCACCAGTATAAATGCCTGTGTAAGGTCCAATTAAAACATTGTCTCCAATGTGAATTGGTGCAGCATCAGCCAACGTCAAATTATTATTACCAAAGAAATTGTCACCGACGTGAATATTGAAACCATAATCAACTTGTAGCGGAATTTCGATAAAAATATTTTTACCCGTCTCACCTAATAAACTTTCTAAAATATCTTGACGTTTCTTTAAGTCACGATGTCTGAGCTGATTATATTCAAAAATTTTATCTCTTGCACGCATATTCAGTTCAAACAATGCTTCATCTTGATGATATAAATCGCCTCTAATCATTCGTTGATATTGAATATCATCTTTTTCATTCATAAATTAATCGCCTTTCATCACGTCTGCTCATTGCCTTGTCGTTTCATTTCTTCACTGAACGATTTGAACCTACTTTTTTGCATAGTTTTCAATCAAATCGCGTAGCTGCCTGAAGTCCTTTTTAACATCATAATCATGCCGTTTTTGTGCTACGAGATAACGCATGAGTTCTTTAATGCGGTCAATGTCAGTTTCATCAGTATAATCAATCCAGTTCACATGCTCTAACCAGTCAATGTATGCATGCTTACCTTTGCCATAACTATTACCAAATAGTAAGCACGGCGTACCTGTTAATACAGAAAAAACCATCGCATGCCAACGGTCGGTGATAATCATTTCTTGATGTGAAAACAACTCAAGTTCTGCTTCAAAGAGAGCTTCACGCGTAACTGGTGTTATTTTTTGTGGATCGTCTAAAACAGTATCAACACGATCAATTGGCCGTTCTGTCCCAAGCATTTCTTTGATATTATCAATTGTACTTTGCTTAACAACTTTCTCAGAGTCGTGACGTAGCACAAACAAGGCGCCGTGACGTTTGAATTTTAGATCAACAGCATTCATATATAGCACCATGTCAGGTGTAAATATGACTGGATTATCGAAAGTGGTTTGCATGCGATGAAAACTTTGTGCATCACGTGCAACAAGCACAAGATTGGGATTCATGCGATATGCTGCTTGGCTTTTTTTCTTTTCAACCTCACCGTCCTCATTTTCTTCAAAATGGATTGACTGTGGAAATGAAATCGTCAAGTTATTGACAAAAGTTGAAAAGACTTTACGTCTCGCTTCTTCATGATTATGATACAAATTTCCCATGTTACCACCACCAGTAAAAGCAATGATATCCTTGGGCTGTAAATGTTCTTGGACGACTGGGATAGCGTAATCGTCATCTTCTTCAATAATTTCAATATATTGATATTCTGGAAATTCATTTTCGACATATCGTCGTTCTGCTAATGAAACAGCTTGATCACCCATGTTAGTATAACTAGGCACACCAAACATATAAAACTTTGGCCGATCATTGTCAGGAATTTCGTGGACAACTGCGGTTGTATCAACATAAAAATTTGCCATTTGACTGACTACTCCTTTGAAATATTATAATTTAGCATTTTGATAAGCATGAGACATTTTGCGACCATTAACAAATAGAATCGATAATACTATGCTGATGCCGTTTGTTACTGCAAACACAAAGAAGACAACCGCTGTGCCTAACCACGCAATCAACTGCGGATAAATCAAACTAATGAAAAAATTAGTAATCCATGTTGTCGCGGTTGCCACGGACATGAATTGTGCTTTAACTTTTCCGGGAAACATTTCCGCCAACAACAACCAAGTGACAGGACTGACGATACCTTGATGATTCGCCAAAAACAGCGTCAATGCAATCAATACCAATGCATTTGTGACAGTTTGAGAGAATATAGTCGATTTCAGAATAGCACCTAACAATGCCAAAAAGACTACGTTACCAATTAAACCGATAATCAATATCCGATGATGATTAGTTTTTTCAATCATTCGAGTACCAAAAATACTTGCAATCACAGACACAACACCGATTAAGATATTTGCATAAAGTGATCCCCCTTCACCCATACCAACTTTTTCAAGTAAAATAGTGCCATAATACATGACCGTATTAACACCTGAAATTTGCTGAATTAATGCTATTACGATACCAGTAATTAACAGGTACAGTAATGTTTTATTTTGCAGTGCGCGCGACCAGCTAAATTCCTGGTCATCTGATTCTTCAATCGCTTCAGTTTCACTTTTAATAAGTGAATTTGTATTCTTAAATCCCAAACGACGGAACAACTGTCTGGCGCGATTAAAACGTCGCTTGAATAATAGCCATTGGGGGCTACCGCTAATACGAAATGAATTAATCCATAAAATCACAGATGGGACGGCCGCCGATAGAACCATCACACGCCAGATAGGTCCCCAATCACTCCAAATATTGCCTAAAATGGCATTAACAACAAAAGCACAAAGCTGCCCAAGAACAATAAAAATAGCATTTTTGTTAACATTTGCACTTCGTAAGTTATCCGGCGAAATTTCTGCCAAATACATTGGTGACAAACTCGACGCAGCACCAACTGCAATACCGAGAACAAACCGAAAGATTGACATAGACCAAAAATTTATAGCCGCTGCACACAGTACAGTTGCCACCGTAAAAATAATCGCAATCAATCGCAACGTTTTTTTACGACCAAATTTGTCAGCTACTTTACCACACCCTAGTGCACCAATACAGGCACCAATCACTAGTGAACTTGAAACAATGCCTTGTAATGATGGGGTTAGATCTAGTTGGTCTGACCGACTCATAAAAGCTAAGGCACCGTTGATCACACCAGTATCATAACCAAATAGGAAGCCACCTAAGGAAATAACATAAACACAATAATTCAAAAAATTAAGTTTAACTTTTTTATTTGTTTTGTTTTGCATACTTATCAATTCTGTCCTTTATTTGTTTTCGCTTTTTCCTATCTAACCACTTTAATAACAGCGAGATGTCAAAAAGTGTTTATAAAAAAGCCTCATTTGTATGAAACAAATTAAAGACTTAGTTACTCATTTATTCGAATTAAGCTTAATCCGCCTTTTTGTAATCAGCGTTTTTAGGATTATGGTCAAAGACATTTTCTTTGTCAGTTGACTCAGGATCATCCTTCTTGTTTTGTGATTTAACATCAATTTTTTCTTCTTCAGACATACAAATATTCTCCATTCATCCAGTTTGAAATCAATAATTCTTGTAACAGGTGACTGAATAATTAGCGGTGATCGCATTCACGGCCATTTATTAAGTCACCAAAACAATTCGTGTTTCAAATAAAACTCATGTCTCCTTCCACTTGTATTAGCGATTACATTAATAATACCACTTTGGTTAAATAAGCAATAAAATAAGGCTCAAAAATTGGTTTAACAATTTTCGAGCCTCTGTAAATCTGTTGGTTTAATTTCAATCCGAATAGTGTTGTAAAATTGACACAATTCGTTGACTGGCTTTACCATCGCCGTATGGATTCTTGGCAATTGCCATTTTCTGATAAAGGACATTATCAGTCAGTAATGCTAACATATTGGATAAGACAACGGCCTTATCTGTACCAATCACTTTCAACGTTCCCGCGTCAACCCCTTCAGGCCGCTCTGTGGCATCACGTAACACCAAAACTGGTTTATTTAATGAAGGCGCCTCTTCTTGTACACCACCCGAATCAGTCATCACAAAATAGCTTCGTGACATTAGATTGTGAAAATCAACAACATTCAGAGGATCAATTAAATGCACTTGAGAATTATTATCAAAAACATCATGAGCCAAGGTTTGAACGGCTGGACTTAAATGAACTGGGTAAATCACATCCACATCAGGACGTAATTGCGTCAGTTCATTAACAGCTTGGAAAACATTAGCCATTGGTTGTCCCTGATTTTCACGACGATGCATCGTTAATAAAATTATTTTATGATCTGATGGGATTTGGGATAAGACATCGTGGTTATAGCTTTTGTCAATCGTATATTGCATGGCATCAATGACAGTATTACCCGTCACAGCAATTTTAGACGATTGAATGCCTTCTTTTAACAGGTTTTCTTCACTCAAGGTTGTTGGCGCAAAATAAATATCTGACAAACGATCTGTGAGTTGTCGATTCATTTCTTCAGGATAAGGCGAATATTTATCCCATGTTCTTAGGCCGGCCTCGACGTGCGCAATAGGTATTTGGTGATAAAACGCACTCAAACTAGCTGCCATTGTTGACGTTGTGTCCCCATGGACTAAAACAAAATCTGGTTTTTCTTGGTCGATTACCACATCTAAGCGAGACAAAATTTTAGTTGTAATCGTCGTCAATGTTTGGTTTTTTTCCATAATGTCGAGATTATGGTCTGCATGCAGATCAAACAAATCCAAAACTTGATCTAACATTTCTCGATGTTGTCCAGTCACAACAACAATTGAGCTCATACCAGATGTCTTTTCGATTTCTTTGACAATTGGTGCCATTTTGATTGCCTCTGGTCGCGTGCCAAAGACGGACATAACTTTAATCATTTAATCCTCCTAAGATTGAAAGAACTGTGAGTGTTGCGTCGTAATAATGCAAATCTGCCATTGAATCAGATAATATGATTTTCTGATTCTTAAATAAAATATCGTAGCCATAGTCGTGATTAACAGAGGCTGCATAATAAATCGGTGCGTTGAAACTAGCCATCGTTTGACTATTTAAGGAGTTACCCTTTAACGTATATCCAGCGCTAATGGTACTTTGTTTTTTGAAAAAATTCATGAGCTTAGTCAGTACCTTTTTTGCTTGCTTATCCGACGAATCGGCCAACATCATCGGTACTCGACAAGCATTGGCAGAATAATCTCCGTCATTTGCACCCGCAACGCTATTGGCTTTAGCAGGTTTTGCTTTTGAATGGCTCACTACCGCAAAGTCCGGCAACAAACCGCTTTGGTTCCTAGCGCTTAAATCAGACAAATATTGCAACATGTTGGTATTGACTGTCTGCCAAGTTGAATCTTTGGTCACTTCGTGTAAATTGTCAAATACACTCGGCATGACATCGGAAGTTCTCATGATTTGATAATAATCAGAAGATTTAGTTACCCAGCTTCCTGTTGTTAAAAATTTATCTTTCTGGTTGTATTCATATTTCAAGATATCATCAGCTATCTTTTTTGCTAAGTTACGGTACTTTGAGGCAGATTGTGGCCATGTTTTAGCGGCCGTTAATAATGACTGCGCAATATATAAATCGCCATCAGTTGCTGATTGGTCTGAACCCACCCACTTTTGAGATTGGTTATATTGTTGTTGCCAAGACATTAAGTAGGTTTTTTCAGACTTATTATTATCAGTTTTTACTGTAATACGATTTTCCAAATAATAGGCTAGTAATCGTTCAAATTGCGATTGTTTCGCCCAACCTTTTTGGCCCGCTTTAGCGATAATTTGCATGCCATAACCTTGTCCCTCCGACAAAGCTACCGGTTTCTTATTGTTTTTAATCGTATTAATCAAGTCTTGCTTTGAATTATACTTGACAATAAATTGATGTTGCCAATCCTGATATGCTTTGTATTTCACGTCTGTTTCGTGATTTACTCTTAATGCAATTAGGACACCAATATAAGCCAAAATAATTAAAAGGCTTAATATAACTGGATACTTGTTGGATTTCATTTTGATAACCTCCTACTTGATTAATCTTCAAATCGCTTTGTTTTAACCCAACGTGTGCCATTTCTTTTAAATATCTTATCCATCAAAACCTGTAATACAGCGTGTACAGAAACAATAATAAACAGTTGCGAATATGTGAAATATGATGCCAAAGCAATTCGAACTGATTTAGCCGTAGTCTGACCAAATTGCGAAGCCAAAGCAATACTGATTTGTAACATATACAGTAGAATCATCAAAAGCCAATTAAAAACGAGCACTTGTGATATCTGCGTATTGCCTTGTGTAAATGTAAATGGCATTTGCGTGTTGGGATCAAACCAACTCCAAATCATAAATCCAAAATTAACCAAAAAAATGATGTCTGATAGAATGACTGCCGAATTAAAGATAAAAAATGTCGATGTAAAGTAGAATGTTTCAAACTTAACGCGCCAATTACTCTTGTTAAACAAATTTTTAAAGTTATCAAGAACGACTTGATAGTTACCTTTTGCCCATCGAAGGCGTTGAAAATAATAATCTTTAAGATGCTCTGGTTCTTGCTGAAAGGCTTCAGAGTTGTATGCAAGAGCAATTAGTTTACCACTTTGCATAATTTTAAACGAAATATCGGTGTCTTCTGTTAAAGCACCGTCACTCCAACCACCAATGCTGTCAACAAAATCACGTTGAATAATAAAATTGGTTCCTGGAATTCGACCAATTTTAAACATGTGCCACATAGCAATGTGTTGAATACGTTGGCTGACCATAATTTCTTGATTAATGAAGCGAGTTAAGTAATTTTGATCAGCATTTCTAGTTTTATTACGTCCGAATACGGCCATATACCGGTCCGGATTTTCCAATGCTTTTTGAACTAGGAAGTATAATGCATTTTTTTCTGGCATGGCATCTGCATCATAAACGGCAATAAATTCACCGCGGGCAATTTTGAGAGAATCGTTCAAAACCCCGGCCTTACCACCTGTACCCGTTCGCTCAATTATTTTGTAGTTGCGTCCTGCGTGCTGCTCATCGGCGAAAGCCTGACGCATGCGATCTGCTGTGTGGTCCGTGGAATTGTCTGAGTATAGTAACAATTCAACTTTATCTTTTGGATAATTAAGTGCTAACAATGCTCGTGTCGTATTTTCAATCACAATTTCTTCGTTATGCGCAGGTACGACAACTGTTATAAGTGGATAGCGCGACAACGCTGGAGTCTCGATAATACGATGGCTATTTTTAAACCAAAAATGAATTGCCCCACTTAACATGACAAACGAAATAAACAGTGACAACCAAATTAACATCAAAGTCACAATCATCAATAGCTGATTAATCGTTTGCATTCAAGTCACCTCTGGTCTTTAACTCGCGCAAATGCAAATTCACTTTCGTGGTCTCAACACGATCATAAATAATCCACATGAAGTACAATAAAACTAACATTATAATGAAAAAGATAATGCTCACAGCAATTGAAAAGAAATAAAAAAAGTTAATCATATCATGTCTCCTGTTAATGCTTTTGCATATATTCAACGATAATGTCTGTCTCCATTTGACGGTAAAGTTTGTTCATAGCTAAATCTAAACTAGAATATTTATCAATATTTTTTTCATTAATATGCATTGTCGCCGTTTTAAATTGTGGTTTAAACCCGTCAACCATGATTGTTGCTAATTGGTCGTTGACATTATTATTCAGTTGCATTAAATTGGTTTCCGACACAGTATGCGAAATAATCAAAAATGTGGCATTGTCAACGTAATAAATTGATTCACCCGGCAAACGATCTTGTTTTAAAATAGTTTGAATAGCTGATAGTATTTCAGCATACTCAGATGCATGAAACTGTTTATATTGTTCATGATGCGACCATTGAACAGCCGTTACATCAATCCAAACCTCTAATTTATTTTGTTTTTGAATAAACTCAGCTGATTTTGAAAAAGTATTGCTGGCGGTGTGCAAGGTTTGGAAGTTGACGGCTGGATCATAATGTTCAACGTAAGCCTCAATGTTGGCACGATTCGTTGCAATCCAGCCCAAATCACCGATAAAATGACGACCTAAAATGGTGACAAAACTTAATATTGGATATGCAGCTATCACAACAATTCGGGTAAAATTAGAAATTAATGGATACCCAATTGTCAGTGTAAATATACCTGCTGCTAAAATCAGTACCACCATCCAAGACAATAAAACACTGGGGATGAAGAGACCTGAAGCAACGGCCAATAGAATCAGTGCCGCCATTGCAACAGTGATGTTATTAGTGCTCATATCGGCCAAAAGCATAAAACTCACTATGGTCATAGCGATTAAAAAAATCGTTAATGTCCCAAATCTAATCATTTTTATTCGTTTCATCACATGCTCCAGTCAATCCGTCGTATCTGTATATAATAGTTTTAATCGCGTCATATATTACTGAAAACATTATATAATATATACGATATATGGTCAATAATCTTATTTAAAAAGGAAACAAAAAACACATATTGTGCATTCAAAGGTACAATATGTGTTTTTTATTTAGAATATTATTTCGTTTTGTGTTGCTGTAATACCAAAATATCTTTTATCACATCACTAATGTTGACGCTCTTCATGCGATCATATGCTGTCGTTTCTATTTCGGAATAAATACCATTGAGTGTTTGTTGGATATTGCCACCAACAATACAGTCTGGATTAGTTTTTGGATCAATATGTAATAAATTATGGTCAATACTAATCGCAATATAGACATCATACAGACTGATTTCTGATGGTAACTTGGCTAACATCGGTGTTACCGCGCCCTGTCTTGTGGTAATAAACCCACTTTCTCGTAACTCACTCATTAAATTTCGGACAACACTAGCGTTGGCACCAATGCTGGCCGCAATCATTTTACTAGATAAATCGCCATCCCGATAAATATCCAGGAAAGCTAAGATGTGTATTGCATCACTTAATTTATATGAAAATCGCATCAGCTGACCTCACTTCCTTCCTAATAAGTATCGCATAAAAAATGACATAACACAGGTTGTTATGTCATTTTTTCTAGACAACTTGCTAATTATCTGATAATCTCTTTCACTGCTTCAGATAAAGGCGTCAAATCATGTCCCAAAATTTGAGGCAAGTCATCACTAGGGTGTGCTAATGAGCCATCATCAATGGGTGTTTGAAATGATGTTACCATAAGTGCTGTGTCATGATCTAAACCATTTTTTTCTAATTGTGACGTATACTCACTTTCAGAAACTTGCTGAATGCTAGATGACGCATTGAAAGCGCTCTTAACTGTCTCACCAAGTGTTGCAAAGTTAATCGAAGGACCAGATAATTCGTAAATTTCTCGTTCAGCACCATTAGCTAAGACGTTCGCTGCAGCTTCTGCATATTCACGTTCTAATGCCCACCCTACTTTTTTGTCTGCCCAATAATAAGCAGAAGCATCACTAGCAGCAGCTTGCAAAAAACTCGTTTCATTTTCTAAATACCAGTTGTTTCGCAAAAATGCGTGCGATAATTTGGCCGACACAATGGCTTGTTCCGTCCCACGGTGGTCTTGCGCTAAGAAATTCTCAGATTCGTCAGCATGCGGAAAACTAGTATAAACAACAAATGACACATGATTAGTTGCTAAAGCATTGACAACATTTTGATGTTGTACTAACCGTGGCACTTCTCCACCCGGCTGCGACGAAATAAATAACACCCGATCAATACCCGACAGCGCTTTCGTCATAGCTGATTCGCTATCATAAGATGCCTCACGTACTTCGATATCCTTGAAAGCTTGTTTAGCCTTTTCTGCGTTCCGCGCGATTAGTACAATGTCTTTTTTATCAACAAGCGTTAGTAAGTGTGACACAGCTGCGCGGCCAAATCGACCAGTAGCAGCAGTAATTGCATATTTAACCATGATAAATTCCTTTCGTAATAAAAAAGTTTATAATTTATTATAACACAACTTGTTGTTTTTAGAACAACAAGTTATTAAAAAACAAAAAAAGACCATAATGGTCTTTAATATGATCTATCTAATATTCTGGTAACCACTTCAAATCTGCAACCGCTGCCTTAGCATCAGTCACGCCTTGTGCGATGCCTTCATCAATGGCAACTTGCGCTACGGCAACAGCAACAATTTGTGAAAATTCATCCAGATGAGAAACAGGTGGCAAAACAGCCGTACTATCGTCTGTTAAAGTGTCAGCTAATGCGTGCGCAGCTGCTGAAATCATGCCCTGCGACAATACTTTTGCACGTGCTGCAATCGCGCCTAATCCCAAACCTGGATAAACTAAAGCGTTATTGCCTTGCCCGATTTGGTAAGTTACACCCTCAAAAGTCACGTCAACGGCTGGAATACCAGTTGCAATTAATGCTTTACCTTGACTCCATTTGATCAAATCTTGTGCACTTGCTTCAGCGAGCTTGGTTGGGTTAGATAATGGGAAAATAATTGGTCGATCAACATAGCTAGTCATTTCACGAACAATTTCTTCGGTGAAAGTCCCTGGTTGGGTTGACGTGCCCACCAAAATGGTTGGCTTAATTGTTTTAATCACCGCAGTGAGATTGGTGAGTTCGTCAGCATTAGTAAATTCTGAGCGCGAACGAGCAAATGGTTGTTGCGCAGGCGTCAAGGTATCATCATCATCAAACAACAATCCTTGCTTATCAACCATGTAGAAGTGCTTGCGGGCTTCGTCTTCACTCAATCCTTGTTTAACCATTTCAGTATAAACTTGGTTTGCAATCCCAGCGCCCGCTGATCCGGCCCCAAAAGTGACATAAGTTTGATCAGTTAGTTTTTTGCCTGTCAGCTTCATTGCCCCCAAAACACCTGACAAAACGATAATGCCTGTGCCTTGAACATCATCATTAAATGTTAGAATTTTATCTTGGTATTGTTTCAAAATACGTGCTGCATTTGAACGTCCAAAGTCTTCCCAGTGCAAATAAACATTTGGAAATGCGGATTCAATTTCATCAACAAATTTTGCAATGAAATCATCGTACTTTGAACCACGAACACGTTCATGCTGATTTCCTAAGTATAGTGAATCGTAAAGCAATTTTTGATTGTTTGTACCAGCATCAATCACAATTGGCAACACATTTTCTGGATTGATACCAGCTGCAGCAGTGTATACCATCAACTTGCCGACTGAAATATCAACGCCGTTAACGCCCCAATCGCCAATACCTAAAATACCTTCAGCGTCGGTGACAACAACTAATTTAATATCTCGGCCATTTGCTGCACCAAGTAAAGTTTCTTTAATCGCTTCAGGATGGTTGACATCCAAAAATGCTGCCTCTTGTGGATCAACATAATTTTCCGAATAATTCTCGATTGACTCAGCAATTGTTGGATCGTAAACAATTGGCATAAATTCAACAACATGCTGCGAAAAAACTTTGTAAAACAACACGCGATTCGTGTCAAAAATTTGCATTAAAAATTTGCGTTTTTCAATATCTGATGTCTTAGTTTGATATTGTGCGTATACCTGCGCAGCTTGTTGTGCAATTGTCTGAACAACCGGTGGCAATTGACCAACAATATGATATTGTTGACGTTCTGCCTGTGTAAAGGCTGTACCTTTATTTTTAAAAGCATCATTTAAAATATTTGTCATGTCCTGATCTCCTTTTCACTTTATACGCGGATGTGTCATGTCAGCTGGCACAACCCATTTATCAAAATCCGCGGCCGTAATTTTACCAGAAGCAATTGCCGCTTCACGCAGTGTAGTTCCCTCTTTTTGTGCTTTTTGAGCGATATGTGCTGATGTTTCATAACCAATATGCGGTGATAATGCCGTAACAGTCATTAACGACTGATACACTAAAGCCTTCATTCTATCTGGATTAATGGTCAACCCAGCTACTAATTTATCGTCCCATGATTGAATACTTTCCTGTAACAGACTCACAGAATCAAGATACGTTGCAATGATGACAGGCTTATAGACGTTCATTTCAAAGTTACCTTGTGATGCGGCAAAGTTAATTGTGGCATCATGTCCAAACACGGTAGCAGCAACCATTGTTAGCGCTTCAATTTGTGTAGAATTTACTTTACCAGGCATAATAGAAGAACCCGGCTCATTGGCTGGAATATTAAATTCACCATATCCGGCACGAGGTCCTGACGCCAAAAAACGAATATCATTTCCGATTTTGACTAGGTCAGCACTCAACGTTTTTAAGACTGAGTGAACCATATTGAGACCGGAATGTTCAGCCATGCCTTGAAATTTATTCGGTGCATTCACAAAGGAAACGCCGTAAAGTTCAGCAAGCTTTTTAACGACTTCAACATCATAATCTGGCGCCGTATTTAATCCTGTCCCTACCGCTGTTCCCCCAATGGGCAATTCAAGCAATGTTGGTAAATTTAATTCTAAATAATCGATGTTATGCTGGATACCCGATGCCCAGCCAGAAATTTCTTGTCCGACAGTCATCGGTGTTGCATCTTGTAAATGTGTGCGACCAATTTTAATGACATCTTTATAGTCCTGCGCTTTCTGATCAAATGTTGCTTTGACATGTTTGAGAATGGGCAACAATTTGACAGTCTCCAAGAACGCGGCAATCGCCATTGCAGTAGGAAATGTATCATTTGAACTTTGCGAATGATTGATGTCATCGTTTGGTAGTAAAGGCAAATCCGGTTGTATTTTAGCGGCCAGATGCGCAATGACCTCATTCACGTTCATATTAGTTTGCGTGCCCGACCCTGTTTGATAAACGACTAATGGAAATTGATCTTGGTATTTACCCGTCAATAATTCGTCGACAGTCTTAACAATCAAATCAGCTTTGGCTTGTGATAATTCACCAAGCTTAGCATTCGTTAAAGCAGCTGCCTTTTTGATGTGCAAAATTGCCTTAATGACTGGATATGGCATTCGCCCACCGATTTTAAAATTTTCGTGTGACCGTTGTGTTTGTGGTCCCCACAAGACATCATTTGGAACCTTAACTGGACCAATGGCGTCTTCTTCAATATGATATGCCATGCTAAATCCCCCTTTTTATTTTATTGTAACCGTTTTACTAAATAACAATGTTACGTTTTTTTTCATTTTTTAAAAAAATTTGTGATTTAATTTTTTGAACATCATCAAAAGTGAACAAACTAGCGTTATGCTTACTGCAATTATAGAACTTTCTGACTTTTTAGGTGTTGCAGACGTTTGTGGTAGTTGCTCCTTAAAATTGTTTTGGTCAATCGGTGATTGAAGAGTTGGCCTTTCAAAATCGTTTTTGACAATTTTTTTGTTGCTAATTTTAGTTTCTGTTTTGGTTAATTTAGCAGGATCTGGTACATCAACTTTTGTCTTAATGTAGATCGGCTCTGGTACGTCAACTGCCCAACCATGTGCTTCCGGTACATCAACAGCTGTCTTCTCGTAAACTGGTTCTGGTACATCAACCGCCCAACCATGTGCCTCGGGTACATCAACGGCTGTCTTAATTTGAACTTGAGCATAAACAATCTTCGTCTCAATGTTTGCTGCGTTTAACTGAACATGATTATCTGTAATCGCGTCTGGTTCCGCTGTCTTGACATAATAATCACTAATACTTGGTTCACCATTATTTCCCAAATCATCATTATCGGTTTGCCAATCGCTATATTCAACCGCTGACACTTCACCGGCGTTATTCACATGGTAAGTGGCTGTTCGGGTATACGTCACTTGATATGTCTTATCGGCTAATAACTGCTTGCCTTGTTCGTCCACATAGTGAATCGTCTTTGTAATGACCTTTTCCAAACTGGCTTTATCTGTCCCATCTGGTTGCTTAGGATCATTTGGTATCTTCGGATCAATGATCGTCCCAGGATTGCCTGGATTATCTGGCGTGTTCACAATTGTCCAGCTACTTAATCCTGGTGTCTCTGGACGCTCATAAGGCGCATAAACGTATCGTACTAATGTAGAGGGAACAAATTTATTACTCAAACTAAAGTTTGCATTACCGACATTTTTGTGTGCGCTGATCAACCCAGGATCATTAGGATCAGATACTAAGAGTGTGTAGTGGTAAATTTGTCCAACAGTTTGGTAAACAAATGGTCGCCCATTGTCATCAAATTGATTCTGTCCATCTTTAGATTTTAACCAGTAGAAATTACCTTGATTAAAGGCTCTAACAGCTTCATCTAATGACGTGGTTGGTTGATTTAAGTTTGCAACATAAGATTTTGAGTCGCCGTTCTCATTTTGAATCACGCGCCAAACAGCAAATGCATAAGCACCATGGGCATCTTGCCGGATATTTTTTGTATCAATCTTACCGTTTATAAAATCATTGAAGCCATCGTTTAGTTGTGATTCAGTATAGGCTTTACTTTGTTCGGATACCTCACCTGTTTCTGCACCAATCGTTTTAACGTAATAATAACCTGGGAAGTCAAGTGGCTTGCCGTCAATGACATTAGTTGTATGATAAGCATCAATTTTAGTTACTGCTGGAGTAATGACTGGTTCTGTCAAATCGGCATAAATTTCATTTCCATTTTCATCTTTTTGTTTCGTGTCGACTGAAAAATGAACTTCTTGTTCAGTTTGTTTTGGTAGCGTCATCTCTATTCTATGAGGTAATGATATAAACGATATTACACCGTGACTATTAATTGCATATCTAAATTCATTATCAAATGCAAAATCAAGCGCTACACCTTGATCAGAAGTTTCCGAATTGTTAATGACATATGTCTTCATCAGTTGGTTTTTAGTATTAATTTGTTGTAATACAATGCTTTTCAAGTCTTTGCTAATTCCGACATATAGATGCTTAGTCGCCGGATTTGAATTAAATTGCATCCCATTATATCCTTGGATATCTGAAAAAACGCGGTACGCATTTCCATTTGAGTCCTGAATTTGGATGGGATAATCATTAATCTTATTTGGTGATATTGTCGTAACGGCTTGTTTTTGTTCCGGCGTTAATGGGGCAGGTACAATAGTTGTCTCTGAGTTGTCAGTAGCTGCATTTTTATCAGGTTCGTCAGTTTTTGATAACTTATCTGGCTCCGAAGCATCAGTTATTTGTCCACGTTCAGTATTGCCATCATTATTCTGTGTGCCAGTTTCTGTATCTTGGGCGTTAGTTAGCGACTCATCAGCCATTTTGTTTTTAGTTGTGTCACTAGTGTCATTTACTATCTCGCTGTCGTCACTAATCGGAGATGTACCCTGAGATGGCATGTTTGCGCTCGTCTCACTAGACTGAAAACTACTATTTTGAGTTACCTTGTCTTGTTTTAAAGACTGATTAGAGTCCGGATTATCACTGACATTTTTGTTTACTGTCAAACAATCATTGCTGCTCACAGTGTCAGCATGGGCAATATTGCTGTTTAACACCACTGTGCCTCCCATGAATCCGATAGAAAGTCCAGCTACGATCCATAGCTTTCCTGCCTTAAACATCTTGAATCTTTTACTTAATAGTTGTCGCTTGTCCTTCATTGCTCACAATCCCCTTTTTTCTTTATTACAGTTGGTATTATCTCCCCATAATATTTATTTTCGGTCATCAATTCTTCAATAGATTGATAGACAATTATTCACAAATACTTGCTATCGTTGAGTGTAGTAGTTGTTTAATAGATTAACTTAAGGAAATAAATTATGAATCGTAATTTAAAAGTTATGCAGACAAAACGGAAGATTTTTTTAGCAATCATTAACTTGTCACGTGATACCCCGATTAACAAAATTAAAAATACTGATTTAGCAACCATGACTGATTTGAATCGCGCCACCATTAAAAAATATATTCAGCCTGATGCAACACCTGATGCTTTTTTTGAAGAATTTCAAAAGGAATTACTTGAGAGAGTCCACTTAGCTTATCAAATTGGTCCAGAGAAATGGTATGATCCCAACATTTATTCACATTCTCAAATGCTCAACCAATTGCGCGTTCTGTTTGATTTTCAAAACGAACTACGTCAGTTGTTTATATACTGTGGCCATACAGCCGCCTATTTCTTTCACCAGCTAAAATTAGGAATACAGAGTCGGGACTTCACAATTTATCGTATTGAACAGCAATCAGAACACGTTCCTGGACTATCATATATTTCAGAGCGACAAGCAGTCTTCTTCAAAAATGAACTATTCGCTTTAATCTGCACTTGGATTACAAGCGAGAATCCAGAAACACCCGAGGAATTTATCAAAGTTATTGAAAACTTGTGGGCTAATCAGATGGTTTGGCCATAATTGAGTGAAGTTATTACCATTTAAAAATCACCGAAAATTTAAAACAGCAACATCATTATATTTTTCCATTAACCTGTACTAAATATAACTAATGCCGAAGTCAACTAATTTTTTTGACTTCGGTTTTTTAATTAAAAAAGAAAAAAATGAATTCTATATAAAATTTAATTTTTATCGTTAAAAGCATTGTGCATCAACTAGCGTACATTAATTTTCTACTTTAATTGATCTACCCCAAAATGTAAGCGCTTGCATTTTTGAAATAGACGTTTTATAATCAACGTAACTTGGAACGTTCCATTTATTTCATTTTTAATATTTGTAAATCAGTACAAAACGACACGTTCCAAAAAGGAGAAAAGTATGCAAACAGAAAAATGGTGGCAAAAGGCTGTCGTTTACCAAGTCTATCCCAAAAGTTTTCAAGACAGTAACCATGATGGTATCGGGGACATCCGCGGTATCATTCAACGATTAGATTACATTAAACAGTTAGGCGTTGATGTGATTTGGCTTAATCCCATTTACAAGTCCCCTGACATTGACGGTGGCTATGATATTTCTGATTATCAAGATATTAATCCAACCTTTGGTTCAATGGCTGACTTTGACGAACTATTATCAAAAGCCCATGCAATGGGATTGAAAATCATCATGGATTTAGTTGTCAATCACAGCTCATCCCAACATGATTGGTTTCAAAAAAGCCTAGCTTCTTCAGAACCAGACAATGATTACCGTGATTATTATGTTTGGCGTGATCCAGTTGATGGTCACGAACCCAACAATTGGGGATCTTTCTTTTCTGGTCCTGCTTGGACTTACGATGAAAAATCAGGTCAATATTATCTCCACCTTTTCGCCAAAGAACAGCCCGATCTCAACTGGAATAATCCCAAAGTTCGCCATTCTATTTTTGACATGATGAATTGGTGGGCTGCCAAAGGTATTGACGGTTTTAGAATGGATGTTATTTCCCTTATTTCAAAACCTGATGGCTTACCCGACGCACCAATCACTGGTGATTCAATATTTGGTAATGCCGGCGATGCTGTTGCCAATGGCCCTCACGTACACGAATATCTGAAAGAGATGAACACTAAAGTATTATCCAAGCATGACTGGATGACCGTTGGTGAAACAGCCGGGGTTACAATTTCTGAAGCACAAAAATATGCTAATAAAGATGGTTCGGAACTTAATATGGTGTTTGAATTTGAACATGTTGGCTTAGACAGCAACACAAATCCCGCATTAGGAAAGTGGTCTGATCGCAAAGCAGGTTTGCCTGAGTTGCGAGAAAACCTAGTTAAATGGCAGCAAGCTTTGAGTGGTAAAGCTTGGAACAGTCTTTATTGGAATAATCATGATCAACCACGTGTTGTTTCAAGGTTCGGAAATGACTCGCCAAAATTTCGCGAATTATCTGCTAAAATGCTAGCGGCCTTATTACATTTTATGCAGGGAACCCCTTATATTTATCAAGGTGAAGAACTTGGTATGACCAATGCTTACTTTGATACAATCAACCAATATCAGGATTTAGAGACGATTAATGCCTATCAAGAACTCGTTGTGACCGAAAAATTAGTGACTGAAGAAACGATGTTGAAGTATTTCCAATCAAAATCTCGCGATAATGCCCGTACACCAATGCAATGGGACACAAGTTCAAATGCCGGTTTTTCTGACACCACACCTTGGTTAGAAACTAACCCTAATTATCAAGCCATCAATGCCAAAGCAGCACTCGACAATCCCGACTCAATATTCTATTTCTATCAAAAGTTGATCAAACTTCGGCACCAACTACCAGTCATTACTGATGGTACGTTCAAGCTTTTGCCTGACAATGAGCAGGATGATCACATTTTTGCTTACACCAGAACCAATTCTGAAACGACTTTATTGATTATTGCCAATTTCACATCTGACACCATCACTAGAAATTATGATGTTCCCAAAGCCGCTCAATTATTGATTCAAAATTATACAGACGACCAAGAAACAACTATCCGTCCGTATGAAGTTAAAGTTTATCAATATCCCACTAAATCCCTAAAAAAATGAGTAATAAAGAAGGTTAAACGTATGGCAAGTAATGCAATTGTTACGCAAAAAAATGGTAAATTACCTTGGAATGAACGGCTAAGCTATGGTATTAGTGATTTTGCTTGTAGCTTTAGTTTTAATTTAGTCGGCACCTATTTAATGTACTTTTACACTGACGTATTCGGTATTACAGCAAGTGCTGTCGGAACGTTAATGTTAGTCGCACGTGTGATTGATGCTATTGACGGCCCTATTTGGGGAATATTAATTGACCACACTCATACTAAGTGGGGAAAGAGCAGACCTTTTTTCTTATGGTTTAACGCTCCCTTTACCTTTTTCTCCATACTCTGTTTCACAACTCCTGACTTGCCAATGACTTGGAAAATTGTCTGGGCTTATGTCACTTATATTGGCGTGGATGTCTTATATTCAGCGATCAATATTCCATTAACGTCAATTTTGCCAAGCATGACCACCGATCCAGATGAGCGTGTGTTGTTATCGACAATTCGATCTCTATTTTCCAATTTTGGCGGTACATTAATTTCTGTTATTGCTTTACCACTTGTCGCATTAATTGGCGGTAAAGATGAAAGCAAAGGCTTTTTCTGGGTGGCCGTTTTAGGCGCCTCAGTCTTCTTTGTCTTATATCTGATTGCATTTTTCAACTTACGCGAACATGTTCAAACGCGTTCATCGCAGAAGCCTCTGCCTGTAAAGCAATCAATCAAAGCGTTGAAAAACAACTGGCCATGGCTAATTGTTGTCATGGAAATATTTATTTATTGGATTGGTATGAGTGCTAAGGGTCAAGTGACAATGTACTTCTTCAAGTACAACTTAGACGCACCTGGATTAATTCCTCTAGCTTTGTTCTTCAACGCTGCCGGTATCGTGTCAGTCTTCCTTACCCCCTTAGTGGTAGGTAAATTAGGCAAGAAAAAGACCATGTTAGCAGGACTAATGATTGGAATTGTAGGTCAAGCAATTCTAGGACTTGGTGCACACATGCTAAACATCCCCATTGTCATTATTGGTATTATTGTTGGTAATTTCGGAAACGGGTTCGTTGGTGCACTACCAGCTGTCTTGTTATCTGATGCGGTGGATTACGGTGAATGGAAAAATGGTGTTCGTGCCGAAGGAATAGTCACTTCAGCATCGAGCTTTACGGCAAAGTTTGGCATGGGATTAGGTGGTGCTATAACAGGCTGGTTGCTAGCATTAGGAAATTATGTCCCCAATAAAACACAAAAAGCATCATCTTTGTTGAGTATTGAATTCAATTATGTTTGGATTCCATTGATTGCGCTCTTTATTGGATTTGTACTTGTATTATTCTACAATCTGACAACTGATAAAGAAAAGATAATGAATCATGACTTAGCAATCAAACACCATCGTGAAGAACAAGAAGATTTAGCATTAGCACGTGAATTGGAAAACTGAGGTAACAAAATATGTCAGACAATTATTTACAAATCGATCCTAATGAGTTTGCAATGCAAGTCATTGCAACAAGTCATGCAGACACAAATCTTTCTAACTCTGCACTTATTAAAAAAAATTTGACCCTTTATTTGGAAGCATATTACTTGATAGATGATTTTAATCATCTTGAGGTTAGCAACTTAGAGCAAATGAAACAACAGCAAATTTCTGATTTATTTGATAAAATGTTATCAGGAAGGTTTAATGTTTAAATGTTTGAGCGCCTTTGGGCGCTTTTTTATTTTAATATAGTGGTGATTATCAATGGCTAATATGAATGATGTTGCGTCTTTGGCAGGCGTGTCTAGGGGATCTGTTTCAAACTACATCAATGGCAGACCTAACCGACCTGAAATTAAACATAAAATAGAACAAGCAATTAGGGACCTGAATTATATTCCTAATGCTACCGCTCGTGCACTTAAAACGAATCGTTCTAATTATGTCGTCTTCATATTGCCAACTGTGAATACCCCATTTTTTTCTGAATTAAGTTATTTTATACAAATTGAGCTGAATAAATTTGGCTATAAAATGATTTTATGTAACTCTAACAGCAATTATCAAGAAGAAATTGAATATATCGAAATGGCTAACACGCAAAAAGTTGCTGGTGTTATTACGATGTCATATTCAGATATCAGTGAACTTGTTGCGCCCTCAATTCCCCTCGTTGCTATTGAGAAGAAAATTTCGAATCAATTTCCAACAATCGTTTCCGATAATTACGCTGGCGGACATCTTGGCGCTGAACAACTTCATAAACGTGGTGCAAAAAAACTGCTTTTTGTTTCAAAAGCACCCATAAAAGATGTCTCTGAAAGACGCAGACAAGGCTTTATCGATTATTGCCAAGAAAACAATTTAAGATATGACATAATGTTAGCAGAGGATAAGCGAGACTTCAGCTCAGACTATGATCATTTCATAGATAATCACCTTATCAATGGCAAATTTCAATTTGATGGTGTTTTTTCAGACACTGATGAATATGCAAGTGACTTTTGGCATCTTTTAGTCAAACACCAGGTGTTAGTTCCAAAAGATGTTCAAATCATTGGATTTGATGCTGCAAAAATATATCCCAGACAACCAATTTTTCTCTCAGCAATACGTCAATCAACAGAAAAGATGGCAGCAATTGCTGTTCAAAAATTGCTGACTCAGTTCAAATCCGAAAAAATAGATAAGGAAAATTTGATCACCATTTTACCCGTCAGCTATACACAGGGTATTACAACAAAATCGTAACACTTTCTAAAACATAGTCATTTCTTCCCACAAAACATGACTTATATTGTTAAACAACGCCAGTCGCTGAAATCTGTGACTGGCGCTTGTTTTTGTTAACAGCGCAACATCTAATTGGTGATTATCAAATACGATACTCATAACATCATGATCAACTGTTGCACCTTCACCAGTCTTATTGAAAATGGTTAATTCTTGAAATGACGCTGAGGTGTTTTCAATAAACGTCCCCGGCAACTTATATTGCGATTGCTGACGCGTCAATAAATAGTTGGTAGCCGAATGTTCCAGAACATTTTTTAACATTGATAAACTATCAGAGACCGTTGTTTCATTATCTAACTTGGTTTGTGCCATGAATTGGCGACGCAAGTGAGTGTTTGTATAACGAGAGCTCGCAAAGTGATTGATTTCTGCCATACCAAAATAACGTATCAACGCATTTGCGGCCCAATTATCTGAAATCGTCAACATTAGCGCTTGCAATTGCGCCACCGTGACAGTCTGATTATTGCCCGACAATACGTCTAAAATACCTGCTCCAAAATGCGTTAGCTTTCGTTTCGTCCACCAAACATCATCCTCCGCTAACCCAAAATCTGAATTGATTAGCGACACTTTGTTTGCTAAGGCTTCTGGCTTTTCAGTCATAATATAATCTGAAATCAGCAACTTTATTAAACTAGCAGATGGAAAAGATAAATCTGGCCGTAACGACAACAAAACACTGCCATCAAGTGACAAAACAATTGCAGTCTGACCTTCAAAATCCGACAGCAATTGTTCAATTTTTTGTATCTTAAATGTCATCAAAACTCCTCTGCGCAATACCCAATCCTGACTGATTTGAAGGTATCAATTGCGTTTGATTAAGCCGCAAGCCATCAGGAACAAGGTCATAGTTAAACATAAACGGTGCGTCTAAATCCACGTATTTGACAGTTTTATTTGTGTTAGCTAAAGCGACAGCAAATGCAATACCGATTTTTGATTCAATCATACAACCAATCATAGCTTGTCCGTTAAAATCATTAACAGTTTGAAATATCTTTTGCGCTTCAGTAATACTGCCTGCTTTTTCCAGCTTAACATTAATCAAACGGACAGCGGTTTCATGCATATATTGAAACGCTTGGTGATGATTAAAGACACTTTCATCCAGCATGATCGGTATCTTAGACTTGACAACTAGCGCTTTAAGCTGGTGTTCAAAGCCGACTTTCAATGGCTGTTCAATAAAATCAATTGGCAATTCTTTGGTAAGTGCCATTTCAATAAACTGCATTGTTTGTGCAACTGTCCAAGCCTGATTCGCATCAATTCGAAAATGTATTTTTTGATATCGATGATTTAATTGTGCAATTTTATCAATTTCATTCACAATAGTATCGCCGCCAACCTTAATTTTTAAAGCTGAGAAACCTCGGCTGACAATATTATCAGCGTCTTGTAACATCTGATTTTTTTGGCTAATACTCAGTGTGTAATCGGTCACTACCGGTTGACTCGTGCCACCTAAATACTCAGCAATCGGTAAGTCTGCAATACTAGCAAAAATGTCATAGACGGCTTCACTGACTGCCAGACGAGCTGCAGAATTAAACACAATTAGACCATGAATAAATTCATCAACTTCTGCCGGTGTTTGAAAGGTTTGATTAACAATGGCTGGTTTTACAATGTCATTGATGACCGCCACAATACTTGTCAAAGTATCACCAGTTACTTTCAGTGATGGCACCGCTTCACCATAACCTGTAAAAATAATGCCGGTTTCCGTTTTCGCTGACACTGCAATCACGATACCTTCTGCATTATCCTGCCGATGCAAATTAGTCACAAATGGCCGTCTTAGCTGAACAGTGTATTTTTTTAATTTAATGTCGCTAACAATAATCATTCTATATTTCCCAATCGGTAGATACTTTCCACTAAAATAGCCATTGCTTTTGGATAATTCTCTAAATCATATTTTTCATTTGCTTGATGCGCCGTTGTTGTTTGCCACGCAAATCGTGTTCCAAAAGCAGCACCACGCTTAATTAATCGACCGTAAGATGCACCAGTTGAATAATGCAGAACCGTGGGTTGACCCATCACTGTTTCATAACTGGCCAACAAAGTTTCAATCACAGCATCGTTTTTGGGCGTCAAATGTGGCAACAATTCATCCTTTTTGACTGTCACGCTACTATGCAAGGTTTTGACACTTCGTTGAATAATGGCAAGCATTTGTTTTTCAGTAATACCAATTGGATATCTGATATTGATACTAAAGTAACCATCCTCGCCACTGACAAATTTCTGTAAACCATAATTCACGACCAAAGGTCCCATTTCAGCTTGATTAAAGGCCAAGCCCATTTTTTTGCCGAAATAATCTAAATGTGCTGTATGACCTAAAATTTGTAAAAAAGAAGCGGCTTCACCAGTAAAGTCCAATTGCGTCAGAAAATTAGCCAAGTAAGTCCCAGCATTTAAACCAACATCAGGTGTTGAGCCATGCGCTTGTTTCCCTATCATTTTAATTTCAAGGCCATTACTTAGCGTTTGGACAGTAGCTTTCAGGCCAACATCAGCATTTTGCTTCAAAAAATAGTCAAGTTTTTCGGTTACAATAGTCTCGTCAATCCCAGTTATTGTAGCAACAGCCAAGCCGGGTACGACGTTGCCAGCAACTCCGGCGTCAAATTTTAATAATGTTAAATTATCTTGACCTTGCGTGGTATCTGAAAATGACACCATAAAGTTGGCAATACCTGCTTCAGCATTTTCAACAATAAATTCCCCATCAGGGGAAAAACCTATGTCTGGCACCCCCTCTGTTTGAAAATAATAAGGCATATCTGACCAATCATTTTCTTCATCGGTGCCAATGATTAATCTTATTTTATTTTTAACAGCAAGCTGTTGATCAGCAATCAGTTTGATAGCGTAGTAACTCAGCATTGTCGAGGCCTTCATATCATCAACACCACGACCAGTCAGAAAATGTCCCTGTTGTTCTGGTTCAAATGGTGATGACGTCCAGCCATCTCCCACCGGAACAACATCGACATGAACAAGAATACCAACGGTTTCTGACGCTGCCACTGGACCATATTCAATATACCCAACACGATCCGCAACACATCCAAAGCGCAAACCATCACGCGCAGCAAAACTCAGCATTTGATCCAATGACTGTTTAACTGCAACACCATATGGATGACTTTTGTCACTTGTTTGTGTGCTTTTCACTGAGGGAATTTTAACTAACATTTTGAGATCTTTTAGCCACTGCTCGTAATAGTTTGGCACCATTTCTTGCCAAGAAGATTCGCTCATCTTAAACCTCTACTTTATTTTATCGCTGATCATTATACTGAGTCCGAAACCACAAATGTGATTTTGAATTAGTTGTTAAGCGTTCGATATACTCCTCTAGCGATAACCCATTTTTTGTCATATAAACGGAATTTTCTTGACCAACATATCTAAAGTGCCACGGTTCATAATTAATACCCGTCCAGTTTACTTTTGTCTTGGGGTATCGCAAAATGAAACCATAGTCAACAGCGTGATTTATCAGCCACTGTTGTGAAATAAGCTGATCAACATCATCATACAAATCCTGTCTGTCATTTAAAAACGCTGTGTCTATTATGTCAACAGCTAAACCAGTATGATGTTCACTTGAACCAGGCAGTTGTGAATAAGCTAAAGTCATGTTTTGCGCCTGTTCCAGTGAATAACCAGCATCGCGGTGGCGCTGGACAGATTGATCAAATAGGCTTTTTTGATACGCAATCGAACGATAACCAGAAACTAATGTAAAACGAAACCCATTTTTCTCAGCCTCGGAAAACAACCTAGATAAGCTATCTACAATACTAGTATTAATCGTTTCTTTCCCAATTAAAAACCGTTCAAATTTGAGTTCTTCTTGAATAGGATGTTGCTGATTAACAACAATCAAATTTGGATTGTCTAAAGCACCGCTATTTGGAAAATTCATTCGTTGTTGCCTCCCTTATGAGCCTTTCAACTTCATCGAACTTGGCAAAATGATTAGCCCCATCAAAGCCTAAAAGCACCACAATATATCGCTTATGCTGATGTGTAATAACTGCAATAAGGTTCTGCTTCGCACGGTCCGTAAAGCCGGTTTTCAACCCTGCCCAAGTCATATCAGGTGAAGGATTAGCAATTTTGGGATTTCGATTTAACCAAATTTTATTTGCAATCACCATTTGCGCTTGTTGCGCTAATGATAAGACATCAGGAAATTGCAAAATAAGCTTCTTTGTCAATAATAGCAACGCATTGGCCGACATTTTTGTGACTTTTTTGTCGCTAACGTGCTGACTAATGAAAAATCCAGCAAGGTCCTCATCATCTAGACCAGTTGGATTACTAATGTCGCCATCAATTTTCATCGCCGCCAATAATAATTGTGTTTGATGACGCCAATTTGAAAAAGAACCAAATAAGGTCAGCATCAATTGAAGCGCTGGCTGATTTTCAGATATCAGCAAGATCATGTTGAGTAAATCAATGACCTCATAACCCTGTGGTACAGTCAATGGAATATCTGCCAAATCAGGGTTAGAACCCACTGCAGCAACATTTGCTGTGACTGGTAGAACTGAATGATAATCGAGCTGACCTTGTTGAATCGCTGACATCGTTTGATAAATAATAATTAGTTTTGCTAAAGAGGCTGTTGGCCATTTTAGATTGTCATTCTTACTGGCAATGACTTTGTCATCAGTGACTGAAAACACAACATAAGCTTGGGCCGAAGTCTCAATTGGTTCACTTATCATGTTTGACAGCATTCTTATAAATTGTGCCGGCACCCGTTGTGAAGTATTGAATACCTGAAACTTTTGGATTAGATAATTGAACTTGTTGACCCCAAATTACTGGATTAACAGCTGAGTCCTGGAACAAAATCTTCTCACCTAATTGTTCATCTTGATCACGAGCACTTCCCTTTTGGGCATCCGTCGATAACGCCTTTTTGATAGCGGCATCATAACTGGCATTTGACCATTTTCCATCATTATTTGGTGAAGAAGTTGTGAATAAATTCAAGAAAGTCGTCGGTTCAGCGTAATCACCATACCAATTGACATAGATAATATCGAAGTTTTGGTCAGTTTGATCATTTAATCTTTGCTTGAATGGCACAAATTTTTCTGAAATTGTTAAACCTGGTAATTTCTGCCATGAATCTTTCATAAAGTCTCCGACAAGCTTAGTTTGTGGTACATCAGCAGTCAGTTCTAATGTCAGATTTAATTTGGTTAATCCTTCCTCTTTCATACCTTCTGCAAATAACTGTTTAGCTTTTTCAAGATCGTAGCTGTAATCTTGTTTGGCTGTTGATGCGAAATCCTTATCACTAGCCGTTTTTGATAGTCCGGCGGGTGTCATACCTGTTGGTACTTTACCAACACTGTTATAAATTGAACTCAAGATTTCGGAACGGTTTGTTGCAAGGTTCAATGCTTGACGAATTTTCTGATTGTTCAACCCTTTAACCTTACCCGTCTGATTGTACTCAAAATATGATGTCGCTGCCAATGGAACAGCCTTGTAATCATTACGCTTGCTGTTGGCCGTTTGTAGTTCAGTCGTACTCAAAACAGCCAAATCTAAGCTACCACGTTTATATTCTTGAACAGCTGTTGCAGGATTTTTAATAACACTATAATCCACACCAGCGTTTTTGACACTTTTGGCGTTGTAATAATTTTTATTCGGAATTAACTTAAATGACGTGTTTGTACCATTCCAGCCAACAAATTTGTATGGTCCAGAATAAATTTGTTCACTTGATTTAGTACCAAGCTTCTTGCCTGCTTTCGTATTAAACGCCTCATTTTGTGGGTAAAAACTAGGAAATGACATGAGACTAGCAAATTGAGGCTGTGGCGAATCTAGTGTTACAACGACTGTTGAAGCATTCTTTGCAACGATGCCCAATGAATTGACATCTTTATCCGTTCCGGCACTGATTGTATCCGCATTTTTAATGCCAGAATAAATATACGCATACTGCGAGGCTGTTTTAGGATTAACCGTCCGACGCCAAGCATAAACGAAATCTTTAGCAGTCAATTTTGTACCATTCGACCATTTCAAGTTTTTACGTAAATGGAATGTCCATGTCAAACCATCTTTTGATGTGGTCCAGCTTTTTGCAAGTCCTGCAATCGGTTTACCACTTGCGCTTTTACTTAACAAGCCCTCTTGTGTGTTCCCGGCAATTTCAAACGCATAAGTATCGGTCATTTTTGACAAATCCTGCGTCGTTAAGTCAGTGCTAATATAGGTTTTGATCGTTGCATCGCTTGAACTACCACTGGTTCCCCACACACCGGCAACTCGCGTTCCTGCCGCAATGACCACGATAGCACCAATGGTACCAAAAATGATTGTGTTCCGTTTTACCATATATATTTCTCATCTCTCTGTTATTTTCTCATCAAAGCGTTATTGAAATAAATATTTTTTTAATTAGCACTTTTTCATTTGAATATAACTTTTTTAATTTGATACTCAATATAATAGCATACGGTTTTTAAAACATTTTTGAAAAACATCTATATTATAACTAGTTTTTTGTGCATAGCGCACAAAAACAGCCAATCACTAAGATTGACTGTTTTTTAAAATCCTAAAAACATTCACACCAATTCAAATGAAGCCAAAATTTCAGAGTCATCATTAGCAAGAATGTTTTCAATAGCAACACATTCGATTTTAGCGGTTATATGCCATTGTGATTCATTTAGTGTCTTAACTAGTTGACGCGCTTCATAGGGTTGTAAGCGACGGTAAAAAGGCTCAAAATTATCCAGTTCATAAAGCTTGTCGTGTATCATTTTGATTATGTCTGCGCCTTGCGCAACGGATAACCAGACGTAGCCGTTATCCGTGTCACCTCCAACACGATTCAGTGTTAGAGTGAACGACTCAAGACGTTTCACAACAGATTGCACCGCATCACAAATACTCGTATCCGAGGCATTACTTTTGAAAGGAAACACAAGCGATACATGAGGTCGAATATGTGTATATAAGCTATCATGTTTTTGTCGAATCGACTGAATGGTTGCTTGATCAACTGAATTAAAGTCTGGAAAAATCAAAACAGAACGAAATTTCATTGCTACTCCTTTTAATATTGCACATCAAATAAACAGATTAATCACCATTTTCGCGTAGCCATGGTCGATCGCTAACCTCATTCTCAGTGATAATCCGATGCAAAGTTTTTTGCGCTTGAGGCACAAACATTGTCGGTTCCGGATGAATGGGTACAAATTGTAAGTCTAACGTTTCCGTCCCATCTTTTTGCAAAAATCCACCAACTTGTTTAACTTCAAAACCCATGCCAATCGTTTCTTGTGCATCACCCCAAGAATTTTTGTCCGTCACATTTGTAGCGATTCCCAAGACTCTGGTTACACAAACGTCAATATTCGTCTCTTCTTTGAATTCCCGTACAACTGCTTGCATTGGGGAATCGCCATATTCAAGATATCCGCCAGGAAATCCCCAACCAGCATCTGAATCCCAACGTTTTTCCAACAAAATAGCATCGTGAGCGTCATTCCATAAAACACCAAACGCAGAAACAAAAATCATGCCCTCATGACCAACTTTCTCTCGCATTCGCGCAATATAATTCTTATTCATGATGTAACCCCTTAATCAAAATTTTGTGCAACAAATCACTTTTCATTATAGCACTACGACGTATTAATTATGAAAATAATGATATTCGGGGATCACAAAAAAACCTGGGTCAAATTTCGATTTATTTGGATTGCGCAGTAGTGAAGCTGTCCCATTTTTCTGGCAATAATGTCATTTGCCAGAAACGTAATTCTTCTGCACTACTATACATAAATTGTTGCAACAACAAATCCATATCAAGTTCATCTTGATGTTTAATCACTAAATCATCCAATAATTGAATCATTTCATGAACGTACCCTTGAAATGTCTCATCAGCGTAGGAATTAACAAAGTCAATATAAATTTGTTGCGTGCCTTCTAAGTAGTCTTTTCTTGCTAACATTTCTTGGAAAATTTCTAGATATAACCATGGGCATGGTAGTAACGCTGCTAATGCATGCACTTCCCCATAACTATCAAAGGCATGATGCATGTGGCAAGTATAGTGATAAGTTGTTGGTAAAATTTCAGCCTTTTGAATCTCGTCATCAGTCATATTAAGACCTTGATATATCCCATTTTGCTGGTCAACATCATAAGCTGTAATTGCCTGAATGCCTGATTTTAAAGCACCAATAACTTGTGAATCCTGACTTGTCGCCAAAATTTTATCATAAATTGCTAAATAATTTTTGACGTAGTAATTATCCTGTATCAAATATGCCTTAAAGGCAGACAAAGGTAACGTCCCATCTTCAATGCCCTTAATAAAGGGGTGATTCTTGCTTGACAGCCAAAGTGAAGCTGACTTTTCGTGTGCTAATTCGCTAAATTTCATGATATTCTCCATTCTTTTTTATAAAATATCTAAAAACCCCAGCTCACTAAAATTGAGCTGGGGTCGCCAAAAAGCATCGCTAAATACAACATCATGATATTGATGTGGCTACTATAATATCTTCCTGCGTCAGTCTTAACTGCTTCAGGTTCAATGGGTATGATCTCAGCTCAAGGCACCCCAGATATCTTACATAAAAAATTATAGCACACGTATTGATTAATGAAGTAATAAATTTTAAGAACTATGAGAATTACTTTTCTATATCATACTGCCGCAGTAAATTATGATAGATAGCTATCTTCTTTTCTTGAGAAACAATTACTCGACCTGACATAACATCAAAGTTATTTTCTTCTATTTGCTGTAGAATTGCTTGATATGTCACCATTGCTAATTCTAATGACAGTTTGATTTTTTTATCAGTAAGCGGTGCGAGGCAAAAAATGCCATGCTCATAATTTATTTTTGCTATTTGGGCAATTTCTTTTACCACAATTTTCAATGAATGAGATGTTTCAAGTGAGACTAAATCTGCTTTTGAGACATTATTTTGCTCTAACAAATCTTTTGGCAAATATATTTTACCGGCTAGTGCATCTTCCTTGATATCACGCAATATATTGGTTAACTGCATGGCTTCACCGACTTTAATTAAATGAGGCCTAATTGCAGACGCACTCTTTCCTGACAAAATACGATAAATCATGCACCCTACTGTACCCGCCACTTGATAACAATAGTGTCGCAAATCAGCAATTGTCGAAACACTGTTTTTTTGCAAGTCAAACTCTTGTCCTGCAATCATATTCGACATTTCTGATTTGTCTATTTCAAACGTATTAAACACAAATGCCGCTTTTTGAGCGATACTTGAGCTCATGTTTAAATGTAATTGGTCAGTTTTTGATGCAAGCTGCCAGTCTTGAATCAGTGTATTAAAAGTAGCAACATCATAATTATCCGCCGCATCGTCTAACTGTCGCAAATAATCATATATTACAAAAATTGAAAAAGCTTGATATTCAGGAAGATTAGAGAAAGCAAAATAAAAAGAACTCGAATTATTTTGAATCACCGTTTGACTTGATTTTAAATAAGGTAAAACAGATTCAATTTCGAATTGTGGATTAATCATTAAAATCTCTCATCACTTCTTTTGCTGTTAATTCACCACTTGTTAAAACAATTGGTACGCCGGCACCAGGGTGAACGCTTGCTCCGGCAAAATACAAATTATCAATTGTAGCATGTTTATTGTGCGGTCTAAAATAGTTACTTTGCTTCAATGTTGGTTTCAGACCAAAAGTTGAACCAAAAAAACTATGATAACGATTTTCAAAGGTCTTCGGCGTAAATATTTTTTGATAAACAATATGTTCAGACAAATCAGGCATTTCAAGATCATGACTAACTTGGGTTATAACACTGTCTGCAAACCGCATAACATTGTCCTTATCCCAGTCATCATTTACTTTCAAGTTAGCAACGGGTACTAAAATGTAAAGTGATGACTGTCCAACCGGCGCAAAAGTTGGATCAATTGTGCTGGGATTATAGACATAAAATGACGGATCATCAGGTAAAATACCCGCCTCAATATCATTAATATTTTTCTCAAAATCATCAGCCATTTTGATTGTATGCAATTGTTTGCCATCATATTGCTTATCAATACCTAAATATAATAGGAAGCAAGACATGGAGTAATCTAATTTTTGAATCTTTTGAGGTGTATAACGCCCCTTCAAATTATCCTCCCTGGCTATTAACTCAGACATAGTATATGGGAAATCAGCATTAGCTACCACGGCGTCCGTGCTTATTGTCTCATCGTGAATCTGCAAACCCGTAACATGTTGATGATTCGAAACATTGATATGTTGAACTTCTGAATTAAAGTGAATATGGCCGCCAAGTTCGCTGAACCTTTTTTCAAGTGCTTTAGCGTATTCAAACATACCACCCTGAATATACCAGACCCCATAAACAAGCTCAATCATGGGTATAATATTATATATTGACGGACCACTAAACGGAGAAATGCCAATGTATAATGTTTGAAAAGACATCAAATATTGTAAATCAGTATGATTAATATTCTTTTTGATCGCCTCATACGAAGAGGAAAATGTTTTTAATTGATAAGCATGCCACAACGTTTTCAAATTGAAAAAGTCTTTTGGACCACGAAAACTGCGATAAATAAAATTATTTTTGGCATTGATATACTTCGCGTAAATATCAGTCAAATATTTTAAAAAACCCAGCATTTCAGTTTCACCATATGCCTCAAATGACTTGGCGATATCAACAAGATCGGACGACAATGGTATTTGCTTGTCCCCAGTAATAACTGACATAAATGGGTTTACACGAACCATAGAAAAGTAATCACTATAATTGACGCCAGTATCAGTAAAAGGCTTTTGATAAATATCAGGCATCATGACAATGGTTGGACCGGTGTCAAACTTAAACCCATTTGCCTCAATACGGTCCATTTTGCCACCAGAATGCCCATTTTTTTCGTAAATATCAACTTCGTAGCCCGCGTTCTGTAAGTAGATGCCCGTTGATAAACCACCAACACCAGCACCAATAATTGCAATTTTTGTCATGTCAGACCTTTCCGTCAAGAAGTATAATCTTTACTTTGCTCATACATCGCGATCGCTCTTAATCGCGCAGCTTTATGATCCACAATTGGCTGAGGGTAATCATCATTTAATTTCACACCATAAGCTTTTTGTTCCGCATCAGTTAACTGATTAGGCTGATGTATTTTTTTTCCCTTGATAGATTTCAATTCCGGAACATATTGCGTGATAAACGTGCCATCAGGATCAAATTTTTCTGACTGTATTGTCGGATTAAATACTCTAAAATATGGCACACTATCTGTACCTGTCGACGCAGCCCACTGCCAACCACCAATGTTACTAGCAGGATCATAATCAACTAATTTTTGTTGAAAATACTTTTCACCCCATCGCCAATCAATTAATAGATCTTTGGTTAAAAAAGAAGCAACAACCATTCTCAATCGGTTGTGCATCCAACCCGTTTCATTTAGCTGACGCATGGCTGCATCGACAATTGGAAAACCGGTGCGCCCTGACTGCCATGCTTTAAAATGATCCTCATTATTTTGCCAAACAACATTTTGAAATGAAGTCTTAATCGCTTTTTCTTGCTGATCTGGATACATGGCATAAATCATATTGTAATAATCACGCCAACAAAGCTCTTTGATGAAGGTCGTACGACCGTCACTTTCTGGTTCCTGACTGACAGCATCAAAAACTGTCCGAATTGAAATTTCACCGGTCCTTAAATATCGCGATAAATGGCTGGTAGCATCGAGGCTTGGTATATCACGATTTTTGTCATAGTCAGCGAGTTTATGTGACACAAAGTCGATCAAAACTTGTTTGGCAACCGACTCTCCAATTTGGTTTTCGTAAGCATAACTGTCACATGGACGGATTAGCTTTTTAAGCTCAGCTGTTGCCTCATTACACGACAGTTCCCGTTGTTTCTTGACAACTTCCGAATGCTTTAGATCATAATTTGCTGATTTTTTAGGACGTTGTATCCATTGCTTAAAGTATGGTGTGAATACTTTATATCCAGTACCATCTTGCTTTTTAATATCGAACGCACTATGCAATGTAAAATCTAAAAAAGGATGTGGCGTTATCTGCAACTCATCACGACAATATGTTGCAATTGCTTGATCTCGTTTTCTACCATAACCTCGTTCGTCAAAATTAAAATACAAATCTTGCCAATCCGGCAGCTCTTTTTTTAATGCTGTAAACACAGTTGTGACATTTCCTGATAAAATATGCAAACTGATATTTTTGGCTTTTAAAACTGAGTTAAAATGAGACACACTAGCAAAAAAAGCACTTTGATTGACACTGCCATTAGATGCGATTTGCTCTGGGTCAATAATAAACACTAAAGCAAGATGATCACTATTAGCGACTGCAGCCGATAATGCCGTATTATCTGCTAATCTTAAATCTCTTCTAAACCACATCACGCTTGTCTTAGTCACAAAAATTCTCCCCCAACTTATATTATTTTGACAATTGTCGTTTGTATATCTTTCTGGTGCTCAAAAACCAATAATTACGGAAGTCACCTACTAATTTTGAATACGGATAATCCATTAGTCCTTGTTGGCGTAATTGATCCGATAAATATTCTTTCAAAATCCAAGGATCTTCGGGCGCAACGTGATCCAGTTCTAAGATCTGATTGATTTTTTCAACAGAAGTGTTTAAAGCGTTTGCTACATCCTCAATTGCCAAGTGACTCATTTTAAGATTTTTCTTGAGTTCATTACTGGTATTGAAACGTTCCGTAGAATTTAAAGACATCTCACTTCTCTCCTTTCATTATTCAGATCATAATGTTATGCAGCTATAGTTGATTTTGAAGCCACCATATTTATGAATAATGTAATACAACGAGTATAAGGCTTTCACACTTAGACGTAAAGAAATTTGATTACAATAGCCTAAAAAACAAAAAAACGCCAATATTTGGCGTTTTTCTAATTATTGATCTGAACGTTTATGAAATTTAACAATGGATTCGTTAACGCGTTCAACCTTAAGACGTAAATTAATTTTGATAAAGACCCACACCGCAATATAGATTGTCAAAAAACTAAACCAAAAGGTGGGTGCATACAGAACTTCATGTAACCCCAAAGTCAACGACGCAGCACCTAAGGTTATCATTAGCGTACCTATAAAATGTAGTATGAGTGCGACTAAATATGAAAATCGTTCGACATCAAAAATCATTGATAAAATACCAATTAACCCGCTCATCACTAACACAGTCAGCGTATTAGTCGCGTCAACATGTGTTTGCTCAGAAAAAAAGATAATACAAATCATGTAAATGAACGACCCATAACCAAACCCATGAATCACGTGACGTAAAATTTCTTTGATCATTTCTATCTCCTCAAACCGACAAACGGGCAATCAAGTCTTTCACATATCGACGGCTAACCACTGATTGATTATCCTGAGTTAAATGTGCCGTCATATTGCCTGCAAAACTCTCCGATAGACTTTGCAAATGATTGATATTGATTGCAGCATGCTTGGATATTTGAACAAAGTGTTGATTTTTGATTCTTTGAAAAAAATGAATCAATCTTTCTTTAGTACATACAAGTCGCTCTGTTGTATAAATTAATAATTCATCTTCAACAACATCAAGCAAAATAATCGTTTCCACTTTCAAAACAACTATCTCTTCTTCCACCTTGACCGTTACAAGATTAACAGTCTCTGACTCATATTGACGAATATATGCCATCAAATGTTGCGTTTCTATACTATTTTCTTTTGCCTGGACGATTACCGTTGGCTGCTCACCAGAAACTTCTGTACTGATTTGAAAGACAACTTTCATACTTGTCTCAACCTCGTTCATTTAATTAAGTAATTTTTGCCTTTGTTTTTGTGCAATAAAACTTGGCACCAAAACAATTATGAACGTAATAACAATCAGCGCCACCACAAGGCTATAAGTTCCTACCAAACTTAACAGTGAGGACCATTTTATTTGAACGCCCATGAGACGATTAAAATATCGGACAGCACTCTCTTGTTGAAATGTATCTTTAATCGTATCATTCATCAATACTTGTCGATACAGCGAGGCAATATAAGAACCCGGGGTCACTTTCATAATTGTTTGGGCAAAAGTGGGTAGTGATCCAATTGGAATATAAGTACCAACTAAAAATCCTGACGCGGTACCAATAATAGTTGTAAGTCTTCCAAAACTGTCAACTGATTTTAATCGATTCACTAATATAGCATTAACCAATGTTGCCAATATCGCACTTAAAACCATTATACCCAATGTTGGCACAACTTGTGACATTTGAAATGAAATTTTATCAGTCACATTGAAATATAGTCCCATCAATACTAGCATAATTAGCTGCATTATGATCCCAATCAACGTTGCACTTAGCAAGTAGCCGAACCGGATTGACATTGGTCCAGCATCAGTTAAAGATAAGTCTTCTAGCACATGTTGTTCTTTATCTTTGACCATCTGTGATAGTGCCGTCAAAGTTGTGGTAATACCAGTAATGGCAAGTGTTCCGCTTATCAACCATGTATCTAACAATTGATTTTTATGACTGATGCCCACCCAATTAGATGAAATACCTTTTTTTAGAAAGACTAGGTACAGAACAAAGGAAATCAGTGCACCAAGAAGTGAAAAAATTACCCCGCTACGATTTCTAAAATACAACATCATGTTACGTTTTACCATAGCCAACATATTAACGCATCTCCTTTCCAGTTAGTGCCACAAACGCATCATCCATCGTACCTAAACGATATTCAAAATTGGTTAAAATTGACTGATGTTGTGTGATTAGGGAAATTGCCTCTGTGGCATTTCCTGTTTTGATAAGTATCTCATGCTCATTTATAACCTGGCTACCAATATTGTCTGGCATTTTTTCGCTCAAACTTCTTGCGTCAGGAGTAAATAGTGTCAATTGATTACTTGCATAGCGTTGCTTAATTTGATTAGCTGAGCCGCTAGCGATGATTTGTCCATGATCAACGACATAGACCTGTTGCGCATGATCTGCTTCATCCAAATAATGCGTTGTTAAAACAATTGTCAACTGACGACTCTGCTGCAAGTCATGCAGTAATTGCCAAATCGCTAGCCTTGTTTGAATGTCAAGACCGGTTGTCGGCTCATCTAAAAACAAAATGTCTGGATTGTTTAACAATGCTCGGGCAATATCCACACGTCTTTTTTGACCGCCTGACAGAGTTCCGTATAATTGACCAGCGAACTGAGTCAATCCCAAATCGTGAATTAAAATCTCAACCTGCTTCAATCCAACTTGACGATACTGTTTCGCTCTAATCATTAAATTTTCTTTTACTGTCAACTGATTATCAAGCACGCTGCTCTGAAAAACAACACCAATCGTTGTATTTGGGGCATATATAATGTCACCCGAGCTAGGCTTTCGAATGCCGGTCAACATACGCATTGTGGTTGATTTCCCAGCACCATTTGGCCCCAACACAGCTGTTAAGCTACCTTTCTCAATATCCATATTGATACCATCAACAGCTGTATGATCGCCATATTTTTGTGTTAAGTTAATTGTTTTCAATATCATGACTTAACCTCCTCAAAAACGAGTATAGCAAAGGACACTTTTTTATTGCTTCAATTTTTGCTAACCGGTTGAATTAGATTGGTAAGCGGTAAAAAAAGCCTTACTCATAAGGCGTAAGACTGATCGTAGTAAATAATTCATTATAATGATTTCATCCAAATGGGATGATTGGCTGGTAATTTGATTTCGAATTGTGTGCCAACATTGTGTTGTGAGGTGACAACAATTTGACCACCAACAATATCAATAACACGTTTAACTAGGGCCAATCCCAGGCCATTTCCTTGTACAGATCTGGCCGTATCTGCTTGATAAAATTTATCGAAAATATGTTGTCTTTGTTCCTCAGTTAGGCCGATACCGCTATCTGCGATAGATACTAGAATTTCCTTGTCAGAAATAGACTTAACCACCACGGTAATTTTACCATTGGTATGATTAAATTTAATAGCATTGCTCACTAGATTATTCCATGCTAAAGCCAACAATTCCTTGTCTCCAGTGATATAAACGTCTTCAGCATCAATTTGAAGATCAATATTTTTTTCCGACCAAAGTGTTTCGTGATTGACCAAAACCTCAGCAATTTGTTCATTTAACAAATAGGTATCTTTTTTGGTCGTGATCTCTTGATTGTCTATTTTGTTCAACGCCAGTATATTCGTAATCAGCCCACTTAATCGACTTGTCGCATCAGCAATTCGAGTGGCGTAGCGTTCACGCTCAGTAACCGGTAAGGAACTGTCTTGAATCATTGTCGCGTAGTTTTGAATAATAGCAAGTGGTGTTTTAATTTCATGAGAAACACTAGCAATAAAATCAGTTTGTAATGTCTCAACACTACCCAACGCCTTTGTCATAATATTAAAATTGGTGATAATAACATCCAGTTCGTTAATACTGTCAAAACCATGTGATGGTTGAATTTGAACATTGTAATCACCTTCAGTCACTTTTTGTGTGGCAGCCAAAATTTTTTTCACCGGTCGACCAATTGTATATCGTCGCCAAAGCCCGTTAATAATAGTCAATAATAGTGCCATAGCAATGATAATTACCAATGCTATAATTGCACGAGGTCGAATCATTTGTGCTGTTTCATCCCCTTTGGGAACATAAATAATTAAAATCGTAACTGTCACAACAAGCGAGCTTGATAAAAAGTAAACTAGATAATTACCTATTCCAAAAATACTACGATTTACGGTTTTGCCATCATGATTCATTAGGTACCGCCTTATAGCCAAGCCCTCTCACAGTTACAATCTCAAAATCATTGACGTCAGCCAGCTTATCTCGAATTTTTGTCATATACACATCAACTGTTCTAGTACTGGTATTTGTATCGATACCCCAAAAGTCATCCATCAATTGACCACGAGTAAAGGTCTTTTTCGGAAAAGATAATAATTTAAAAACCAGTTCAAATTCTCTCATTGTGAATGCAATGGATTCGTTCCCATTGTAAGCGACATGTTCATCAGCATCCATCACAAATTTGCCAATTGTTAATCGTTTGTTGGCTTCAATTTTGGCACGTCGTAATAAAGCGCCAACACGCAAGAGCATTTCATCAAAATCGATTGGTTTCACCATATAATCATCTATACCAATACGAAAGCCAATTTGTTTTGACTCTAAATCACCACGAGCGGTCATAAACATAATTGGCATATTATGATCAAGTTGTCGAATGGTTTCTGCCAACTCAAAGCCATCAACCTTCGGCATCATGATATCTGAGATGACAAGGTCAAATTTGTTATCAAACATCAATGAAAACGCCTCATTCGCGCTCGATGCCCCGCTAACGCTGTAACCGTGTCGCTTGAGCACAGAACAAACGGTTTGATTCAAATCCTGATCATCTTCCACTACTAATATTGAAATCATTAGTCTGTTACCTCATCATTTTTATTATACATATTATAGCAATATTGACCGTCATCCGCTGAATTTACTGATGAATCAACAAGGTATTAACGATCGGCATCATCTTCAAATCCCTTAATTAGTGGAATCAACGTCATCAACATAATAATACCAATCAATCCAAGAATTATGCCAAATAAAATCAAATGCCACACCATCGACATCACCATTCCTAAACTGAATGCCAAAAATCCTACGATTCCAAATACGCTGTTTAAAACAATACGTGTATTCCACTGCCATAGCGACAATCCTGACATTTTTCTCCTAATGAGTAACGCAACAATGGCACCAATACCACCAATCGCAATCAGAAAAATTCCCGGCACCATCAAGTGCCATTCAGGCAGTAATGCCATGCACATGCCTATTGAAAAGAAAAAACCACTAATGGTTCCCGTCAACATTGTTACAAAATCTTTTTTCTTCATCACAATTAACCAAACTTTCCTATTACGCGCTCAAATGGAACCACTTTTTTCCGGCATAAACACCGACAAAACTTAGTACTAAGCCACCAACAATTGCCGGAACGAATTGACTATCAAGTAAAGTTGGCCCATAATTTATCAACTGGTCGGCTGACACAGCGCCAAGCCCACCAAGTATAATGCCAACAATGATTGTTAACCACTCTGCCATTTTTGAACCAGAATTTTTGATTTTGTTGCCGAGATAACCAACAGCACCTCCTGCCAAAATGCCAATTAAAATATTGAATAAGATTGTCATGATTTTTCTCCTTTATTTTAATGACTTTATTATCATACGTAATTGTTTATGAAATACTAACCAATTGTTGCCGTTGTGTTAATCTTGCGATTTAGACATTTTTAAGAACTTAAATTTGATACAATAAAAATTGAATTTTAATCGAGTACAACCTTTTTTCAAATTTAAAAATATGATGACACTAATTAACAATATTAAAAACTATTTCAACAAGCTGATTGATAGGCACAATTTAAGACGCCACATCATCGAGAAAGCAGATCGTATCGTCCTGTATAATGCCGCCAGTACAATCACCAATTTTTTATTTGCCTTATTGAAAATTGTGGTAGGACTATTATTTTGGTCACTCTGGTTTATGATTTTCGGTGGCTACTATGTGCTTTTATTAGCGATTAGAAGTTATTTTTTATGGCGATATCAACAGGTTAGAATGTCGGCACTGTCATTAACACAGCGAAAAATCATCGAAACGAAATACCTGCGTGAGGGCGGATTTTTTTATGCACTATTAGGTGCAGTATTGGTTGTTTTGTCCGCTTATATGTATTACAGAGGACAGCCACAACATTACAATCAGAGCATTGTTTTACTGATTGCACTGATTGGATTTGTTAAAATTGGCACTTCAATTGCTGGTTGGATACGGGCACGCCATTTCCATAGTCCAATTATCACTTTTTTAAAATCGCTTAATTTCGCTGATGGTTTAGTAGCCATTGTGATGACACAATACGCTTTATTAGCTTACGAAAAATCTCCCGAAGCCTCATCCTCAACTGGATTATTTGATGCTGTAATTGGTTGTATGTTGGTTTTATTAGGGTTAAGTATTAGCTTAAAAGCGCATTTAAAAATTCGATCAGAAAGTAGTCACAAATTGTGATGTCAGTCAAAAAAATGGTTGTTCCGTCACCAGAACAACCATTTTTATTTTGAAATCTGCCAATTGCAATGATCATTTTTTTGTATTTCTTCTTGAATCTTACTAAAAACATTTTCTTTTCCGATACCTGTGATAAGTGGCACACCATTAATCACTTGAGATTTTATATCATTAGGAACCATTGTTGTCGATACAACAATATCATAATCACCATTTCGAATTGCACTCACTTCATCAGAAATTTTGGATTGTAGTAATTTTACTTGGTCACCGAGTCCTTCGGAATCAAGATAATCTTTTATTTTTCCTGTTGCAACTGTTGACGTTGCAATTCCTGTTCCACAAACTACCATTAGTGTCTTAACCATTTATTTTCTCCTTTGTATTTTACGAACGTTTTGTGTGTATGTTATTTAACCAGATCATTAGACCCAATACAATAACACCTACAATTGCAATTCCGCCCCAAGACAGCATTTTACCCAAACCTACAATCAGCAATGTTGTCCAAGCACCCCCGTCAGATAAAACAGAGATAGAGGAAGCACCGTTCATATTAAAATGTGCTGATTTGGCGGCAATCGTTAACAGTGGCGCAATCCATGATGCTATCCAAAGTGAAACTGCAATATCTATAATGCCACCAACAACAATTCGAAAAACATTACCCCCGAACACTGCAGCCATGACAGCTAGCATAAAAGGAATTGTTGCTAAATCTCCAAATGGTAACACACGATTACCAGGCAAAATTACTGCAATCAATAGTGATACTGGTACTAAAATCAATGATGCAGATAGCACAGCTTCTTGACCAACAGCTAATGCTGAATCCATGCCTATATACAAATTTCGACCTGGAAATTTCTTTTGAACTAAATCGTTAGCTGCTTCAGAAATTGGAGATAGTCCTTCCATAAGCAATGCAACCATTCGTGGCATTAAAATCAATACAGCTGATGTAATGATACCCAAATTTAAAATCTTAGTAAGATTATATTGAGCCAGTGCACCAATAACTATACCAATAATCAAGCCCATTACTGCTGAATCTCCAAAAACCCCTAATCTTTTTTGAATTGTTTCAGGCGTCCAATGAATGTTTTTAACACCTGGAATGCGATCTAATAACCAATTAATCGGTAATGCTAATACAAATCCTGGTGCAGAAGCACCTTGAGGAAACGATATGCCTTCCAGTCCATAGTGCTTTTGAATTGTAGGTGCAGCTAAATCCGCTAAGAAGTAAATCCACATCGCATGAACCGACATCGTAGCAATACCTAATCCAAAATTATTAGTAGCGGCATACACCAGTGACCCCGTAAAGGCAATGTGCCAATAATTCCATAAATCCACGTTCAATGTCTTAGTTAAACCCACAACTAATAATACAACATTGAGTAAGACCCCAATTGGAATAGCTAAACTTCCTAATGTCGTGCCATAAGAAATAGCAGATGCAGCAGGCCAACCCACATCAATTGAGCTTAAGGATAGACCAAATTTTTGCACCATAGCTTGCGCAGCGGGTCCTAAATTATCGGTCAATAGTCCGATAACTAAATTCAATCCCGTAAATCCAATTCCCACCATTAAGGCTGCTTTAAATGCCTTTCCTACTTTTATTTTTAATATTAAACCAAATACAAATAGTAACATGGGTAATAATACTGTTGGTCCAGCATTCAACAACCATTTAATCACTTCCATTTTTCTCCCTTTCTATATGCCTGACTCACTTAATACTGTTAACACAGCAGAATTATCTTGTAATTTCAAAAGCTGTTTGACTTTGACAGTATCTTGTATCAACATCACCAATTTTTGTAACATTGACAGTTGTTCATGCGGCTTCGTCAACGCCAACATAAAGATCAATTTAGCTTCAACAGGTTCACCATCACCCATTTGTAGAAACGTTACCGGATTCTTCAAACGCAATACAGCAATTTGATCACGTATAACATGTTCGGCATCTGTGTGTGGAATGGCAATTCCCACACCTTCTGTGTTTAATCCAGTGGGAAATTCTTTTTCCCGCTCAACAACAGCATCGATATAAGATGACTTAACCGAACCACTTTCAACCATTTTTTCACTCAAATGTCTCAGAACATCTTCCCAACTATTTGAACCATAATCTAATTCAATTATTTTTTCTGTTGCCATTACTTCTCAACTCCATCATCAGTTTGTCTAAATCACTTTGTGACTGCACGCTTCGGATATCATTTAATCCTTTCTTACTCAATAATTTTTTCAGCCTATCTACTACTTCACTGGAAGGTTTATTACTGTCAATAACCATTACTAGATAATTGAGTTCTTCTGATCGAACCCAAACTAAGCCTTGATTTGTGATTTCAGGTAATTCTACGTGTGGCAAATCAATATCTTCAGCGATTCGAACACTTCCTAGCGCATCTCGTTCATTCAAAGATTTCTGAACATCTAACAATTTTAAATTATATATTTGAGCTATCATAGCTGGTAATTCAGCGCGATTTCTAACTGTTCTATATTCATATTTATCCATAAAGTATTTGTTCCACCCGTTTTTTATCGCCTTCATTAAATAATGCACTTACTTGAATAAAAGGAATCGGCAATAATTCAAAATTTGATGCAGATATGGTTGAAATAATTAAATCAATATCAGCATATCTGGTAATATTTGATTGATAGTTGCGCGCAGATATCATGTCTACAATTTCAAAATTTGGAAAAGCATGTTTAACTTTACTTTGAAGTAATTGAGCTGTTCCAATACCAGACGAGCACATCAATAACACTTTTTTATTGTCAGTAGCATCTTCAATCGCCCTCACGACATAAAGTGTTAAAAAACCTACCTCATCATCAGAGACTTGATAACGAGAGCGTGCCAAAATTGACTTGATTTGATCAAATACTTCTGGGTAGCTAAATCGGATATCATTTAACAGCGGATTAACTACGGTAATGAGTGATGATATTCGATGTAACATAGGTCTTACATGACCTACTAATCCTTTTTTTAAATTTTCCAAATTAATAGGATTTTTATTAAAGTGCAATTCACTAACTAACCAGTCAACCAATTGCTGAGCCTCACCATTCGTTACATTATCAATTACTTTGTCATAGCGCAAACCAACCAAGTACAACATGAGATTTTCAATTTCTTGCGTTTGAACCTCGGCACGGAGATACTGACTAATATTTTCTACCACTTGTTGTGAAACAGTTCTCAACGAATCATCAAGGTAGCTAAGATTGTGAACTGGATTTTTTGCTTCGAATCGATGTTGTCGAATTCTTTTCAACAGTATGTACAAGTGAGAAAATATATTAATGGTATAAGGATCTAGAATTTGAACATTCAGCCCATGCTCAATTAATGACATTTGTCCGGTAATAAATGTCTGATCAGTATTAGAAATATCAGGAAATATTTTGCTAACATCATCTAAAACTTTTTTTGATCGTGCATTTTCTAATAAAACATAATTCAACGCTTTTCTTACTTGTACTTCAGTGCCGATAACAATGACATTCCCACCAGATTTAGAAAAAGTGATATTAAACGTTGTCATTTGAATTATGATTGACTTCAGGTCTCGATCCAAAGTTGATTCCGAAATATAAAATTTATTTGCTAACTTTGTTTTCGAAATTTTTTTTGGAAAAATCGTCAGTATGACAATAGCCATATCTAACTGCCGTTTGTAATCTTCTTGTGAATTATCCATGTGAGGAACAGAAATTGTCGTCAACCGATATCCACGTCCGCGCTTAGATGCGATAATTTTGTTTGTTTCATTAATTTTATTGATGGAACGATATACAGTTTTTGTCGAAACATCAAATGTTGATGAAATTTTTTGTGCATCCACAAAGTCTGATTGTTGCCCTAAAAACATCAGTATTTGATTTTCTAGCACACCCATTTTTTCACCTCCATTTCTATAATTTGATTATACGTCTTTTATTGCAAGCGCTTTCTTTAAGGATTGTCCATTACAATAGACAATTTAGTTATTTAATCTCTACAACAAAAAATGGTTGTCCCATCACAAGGACAACCATTTTTATTTCTTACTTTTGATGACCGTAATACTGTATGACCTTGGCCAAATTTTGTTTGCCGCGGTAGATAGCGTAACCAACTGTGAAGACAGCCACAACATTCAAAATACCAAGAACAACACCAGTGCCAAACAACCACCAGTTATGCTTGACAAAGAAGTACATCATCAAAATACTTATCCCAACTAACATTGAAAAGAATGACTGCCAGCGAGATAGATTCTTGAGCATTGTCTTTTGGTAAGACACTTCTTTTTGATAGTTTTCATTATAATCTTGTGTGCTCATCTTCATGAAACGCCTTTCTTTTATTAATAACTTAGTCCTGGGTTGAAGAATCCAAGGAGTACACCAATCAAAGCAACGACTACCAAAATCAACATCACCTTGATGGGTGAGATATTCTTTTTAGCCATTAACCACCAGCACGCCACAATAAACAGCGCCGTCAACAAACCAGGATAAACAGAGTCCAACTTATCCTGAAGAACAAGATAGGCCTTTCCGGATGAATTTGTTAATTTAAATGAGGTTTTGACTGTAACCCAAGTCGCGGCAACGCCACCAACGACCATACCACCAACAGTAGCGATTGCACGTCGAATAGCTTTTCCTTGCGCACCAACTAAAATACCAACAGCCTTATCACCTAATTCATATCCCTTAAAGTAGGCAAAACGCATACCAAAGTATCCAAGCAAGTTCCAAACAATAATATAGAAGATGGCACCCAATGGCGATCCGCCATCAGACATCCCCAAAGCAATACCTAGAATAACCGGAATCAGTGTGCCGACCACCAACGAATCACCAATACCAGCAATTGGTCCCATCAATCCGGCACGAAGTCCGTTAATTGTTGTATCATCCACGTTACCATGGTTGGCACGTGCTTCTTCCAAACTTGCTGTCACACCAACAATCACTGTACCCAACTGTGGTTCTGTATTGAAGAACGCTGTATAGGTCTTCATCGCTTTTTCTTGATCTTCTTTGTTATCGTACAATTCTTCAACAATTGGTAACATTGAAGTCAAATAACCAAAGGTTTGCATATGCTCCTGTGAAAACACCGTGAGATGACCGTAAAACCAGTGATGGAATGACTTATTTAATGTCTTACGAGAAATTGTCTTTTTTTCTGTGTTATCCATTTTAAATATCCTCGTCTTCCTCATCATCATCGACGGTCGTCGTTGTTCCTGACGGAACAGCTTGTCGATTAGTACTGATAGCCATATCCAACTTGTAGAAAATCATTGCAAAAATCAACGAAACGACTGTGACTGAGACTAAGTTCAAATGCAATGAAGCAGCAAAAGTAAAGCCAACAAAGAATGGAATAAAATCAAGCGGACTATCAACAATTTGCTTTAACAAGATTGCAATTCCCACACAGGGTAGTAGTGCACCAACAGTGAATAACGTTTTCATTGGAATGCCGTCCATTGGCAGTGCTGTTTTGAGCGCAGTAACGGCACTTGATCCAAAATGTGTCATCAACAGTGTTGGAATGAATGAAAAGATAAAGTGAGAAATCCAAGGATAACCCCAATCAACCGCATAAAGCTTTTTGAAATCACCCTTTTCAACCGCTCGCCAACCAATATGCTGCCAAACCAAGTTCATTGTTGCTGTACCATAGAACAAAACAGTTCCCACAGTTCCAACCAATGTACCCATCGACTTGGCTAAATCAGCCGCATTTGTCGAAGTAGCCGCCAAACCTTGCGAGTGAATTGCCACCATTGCCAGTGGAATACCAATATACGAGACCGCTCGCAAGTCAGCAGACACCGTACCACCCGGTGTCACCAAAGCGATATATACTAATTGCATCGCCACACCTGCTGCGATACCAGTTTTTAAGTCACCTAAGACAAGTCCACAGACTAGACCACCTACTAAAGGACGACCTAATGTATAGTTTCCGATAGTTGAGCCAGCCATACCAGGCATTGACGATAAACTAGCGAAAATGCCCAGAATACTTGCTTGTATCCAACTAATTGTCATATTCCTAACTCCTTTGATGTTAGTTTACAAATTGAATTTCCCTTTAAAATCGTTCCAGTAACCGATTGACACATCGGGCAAAAGCTGGAACTTGACTTGATAACCTTGTGTCTGAATGGCATCAAGTGCCTTAGCTTCGGCGGGCGTGATTGACTGATTATTTCCTAGTTTAACAGCGTCAGGTCTGTCGTTAGCTGGTCCAACAATTACCTTATCAACGTTACTTGGTACAAAACCATAGTCCACCAAAATTGTCTTCATATCTTGAGGTGTTTTTGTAATCAAGAAATATCGGCGGTCTGAGTCAAGCACTTGCTGGGCTTTCTCCTTAAAATGTGCCAATGTCCAAACAAACGTTTTCTTTTCAGAGGCACTCTTGAAAGCATCCTTCAAGACTGGGTTATTTGCTGCGGCGTCGTTAACGGCAATCAAACCATCACAAGGATATTCTTTAGCCCAACGTGTTACGGTTTGACCATGAATAATGCGGTCATCAATTCTTACAAATGAAATACTCATAATTGTTCTTCCTTTCAAATTTCATCATCGTCATCATCTGCTGATAACTCAAACTTTTTGACAGCGGTTGTAGCTTCAGTTAAGACAGCTTTTGTTAAATTATCTGGATCAAGGCTGTCTTTTAAAATTGCTGCATTTAACGCCATCGGGAAATTCATGCCGCCAAGAATCGTTGCCTTCGATAATTGACCACTTTGGTGAATAATGTTGATTGCAGTTGTTAAAGGACTCCCGCCAATAATATCGCCAAGTACGATCAAATTCGCGTCAGGCTCCAATTCTGATAAAAGTGCTTTAAACCGCTCTTCAAATTTTGCCGTGTCTTCACCAGAATGCATCCCCGCTGCCTTCACCGTTTTTATTTCATCGCCAATAAACATACCAAGAGCATCTTTCAAGCCCTCCGAAAATCGACCATGACTCACCAAAATGAGATAATTCATTCTCTTTCTCCTAACTTTCATGAACAAAATGAAATCATGTTTCGACATCATATCATTTTTTACAGGGTTAAATGTAAGCGCTTCCATAACCTAAATAATATTTTACTCTTGCACACTAAAAAATACAATACAAAATTACAAAAGTTATCATTTTAAATAATACAATCCTGTTACTAGACCACTTTCAAAATTTTTACTTTCTCACATACAACATCTTTACCTCTTCTTTGCAGATTTTTTAATTCAGTAGTTTACCATTATCTTAATAATAAATATTTCAGAGGAAGATTATGATCAAACCCCGTTTTTCACAAATTTCAGCAACCGTTGCTGGATTAGTGGCAGCCATTTTTGTTGGTGTCGTCAATGTTAGTGCGGATAGTAAAACAGAATATAATGTGCCTATTTCTACCATTCACCCCACTCAAGCAGCAGTGGGTAAAGCACAAATTGCTTCGAAAATATCAACTTACGTTGAAAATGGTGCCTTAACTAAAGACTATTACAACGATTTTAATGATGATAATGGCTATACCAATGGTCTTTATTCACTGAATGGTGTTTCACAGACAGACAAAACGCTCTACAAAACCAATAGTATACAGTCGGCCATACCAGATGCTCAACTAACCAGCGACAGTGCAGCCAAAGTGCCAGTGATTAAAGGACCGGGTGGTGTTTTGTACGCAACTGATGGTCATCATGGTTCAACAACATACGAATTCATTAAACAACAGTATAATTTAGGTTTTGATACGATTAATGTTGAAGTAATTGATGACTACAGCACACTTTCCATGGCGGATTTTTACAAAAAGTTAATCGCCACCAATCAAGTACTGCCCCTAGCATTCAATGTCAAAACTGGTGAATATCAGTCATTTAGCCTAGAACGACTACCTTCACATATGTATGCCAACGAATTTGTGGACGATCCATTTCGGAGTCTTGCCTATTTTTGGCGGAAGAGTGCTATTGACAAGGATAGCGTGACAGCGAATTTCGCGGAATTTTATTTAGGCATCTTTTTGACCAGCACTGGAGAATTTAAGGGTTTGTCGTTTGAATCACAAAATGATTATCTCACCGCTTTTGACAAAGGAAATGCTATTTTACAAAAATTAATTAATGGTGACGCCACCTACACTGCGCTATTCAACAAAGTACTCACCATACCATACGGCGTTACAGCGTCAATGCTTGGTATTCAAACTACTTTTGATGAGACAAAAGTAGGCGCGCAACGCCAGAAATTAACCGATGCCCTCACTTTCTTATCAAGCACACCCACCTTAGCTACTTCAAATACAACGCTATTTGATCTCAATACAGAACAATTGACAAAACAAATTGCCACATTCAAAGCACTAACAGCGTCAGACTACACAAATGATAGTTATCAAAAGGTAAGCGAATTAATAGCAAGCGCCAATGAACTTGTATCTAACAATGGCTCACAAACAGATTTAGATAGTTTGACATCACAAATTGAGCAAGCATTGGGCAACTTAGTTAAAGTACCAACAACTGAAACATTAGATACAACACAATTTGAAAAGCAAGTTAGTCGATTCAACAACTTGACAGCCACAAAATATGATGCAACCAATTATCAAAACATCAAGGATACAATCGCAGAAATACAAGACTTGATTAAAAACAATGGTACACAAAATGAGTTAAATACCAAAGTTGAGTCACTACAATCAAAAATCGACGCACTGACGCCTGTATCTTCAGACAATACGTCAACAACTACTTCTTCAACAACAAATGAAAAGATCAAGACGTCCACTTCTTCAAAAATTGATTCACAAAAACATAATCATAAGCAACACCTTGAATTACCAAAAACAATGGTGAATCAACCAAATATCATCAATCTCGTCATGTTGGGCTTGGTACTATTTGCTGGTATTGGTCTTACCTATAAACGTTCTAAATTATTTTCATAACCACAAAAAAAGAGTAAAATAATTTACTCTTTTTTTGTGTATAAAATGTAATACAGAATTAATTATTAAATTTCTGAATTCTGAAGAAATCAAGCAAGAACGTCAAAATTGGTAGACCAATCACTAGTCCCCAAACACCAAACATTTTTTCCATAATGATTAAGTTTAATAGTATGACTAAAATGGGCATGTGCGTACGATGCGACATGAAATGCGGATGCAAGAAATATGATTCAAAAAAGTGAATGAAAGCAATCGCAACCAAAATAATAATGACGGTATTCCAATCACCGATAATAAAAGCAGTTATGGTCAATGGAATTAGAGAAATAATGACACCAAACACTGGTATCAGACCCAGAATGAAAATCATGACGGTAAAGCCTAACAAGTATGGAAATTGCAAAAAAGCCAATACAACCATCATAATAGCTGTGTTAATCAAACAAATCATCAATTGTACTTCAAACAATTTTCCCAATATGATGATAAAACGATGAACAATAATATAAAACTCACCAAAGAATTTTTTATAAGGACTGTGCAAAAAATTCATTGACCACAACCGTAGTTGTGGATATGTCATACTAAAAATAAAACTAAATAGTAGGGCTAAAATTAATTCATATAAGACATGACCAACTTGGTTAAGCTGCGTTAATCCCTGTGAAATCAATTGACTAGTATTCACTGAAGCAATATACTGATGAAAATTCTTATATATTGTTTCTAAAAATGAATTGGCATGCCAATTGATATGCGTTGCTAATTTCACCATACTGTCAAACTGATGAATGACAGTGTTAGCGCCACGATCAATGGCAAACACTATCACCCCAATAAAGATAACGTACACCAGCGCGATTGATAAAGACCGTGACAGCTTGAGAAAATGGGAAACGCGCTTTCCAGCGTTCATTGCCAGATAAGCAAAAATTATCGTCAGCAAGAGTAATGTCATAAACTGTTTCAGACACGCAATCAACAAAATGATGACAAATAGTACAAAGTACCGATACAACGGTCGCTTTTTTAGCGATGTTAATAAATCCATGAAATCCCCCAATTAATATATATGAATCTATTATATATGAAATATTGCTGTTTTATAACTGTTTTTTTAATTTTTACCGATTCAATACAATGTTAATACACACTCCCTCTTAGTAAATTTATTCCCGTCCTTCCTTCTGATTTTTTAACATCTCCGATTGCATGTGCAACGATTGTCGTAACAACTCGTTTGTCGCCTCTTGTGCTTTTAGTAATTGCTTAGTTTCTTCCAGTTGCGCATTGTAGCCAAATGCCTCTGAAGCCTCCTTCACTAAGAACTTGTTCACCAATTTAACAAAGAAAAATACACATGCAGCGATAGCACATAATGTCAAAACGTTTTCGAACACCGAACGCAAAGGGTTCAAGACTAAGTAAATATCAGCCGTGTGGTGCTTTGACACCAACACAATTGAGCAAAAATAAAAAATATTCGAAGCAAGACTAATGATACTCTTAATTAAATCTGTCAAGCTGCCACCGACGATGACACCAATTGATAATTGAATAATGGCGGGTGATGTAATAAACTTTCGAAATTGGTCTGCTTGTTCCGTAGCTAGATTATCTTTAATTTTGATTTTAATTTTACCCATGACATCCCCTTAAACGTTTTGAGTTAACATTTTTTAATTACTAACTGATATTATTCCATGATATCTTACTTTTTTCAACTGTCTTAATCAACAAAAAACGTTACTCTCGTAACGCTTTTAATCGTAATTATCTGCGATTTTAGGGCATCTTGGCAATCATCAAACTAACACCGTAGATCAGCCCCTCAATAATGGTAATGAAAAAGCTAACTGGCCAGTTGGTAATGTAACTTAAATAAAGTCCCATCCATGTACCAAACAGTGCAAAAATGAAAGATAAACCAATCATACTGTGCACAGATGTTGTTAGAAACTTGGCTGATGAAGCTGGAATTGTTAATAACGAAAAGATTAACAGCGAACCAACAATTTGCGCCGTAACACTAACCGTACAAGCAACCAAAATTAAAAAAATGAGGGAAATCCAAACCGCATATTTTGAATTATAGGCCGACCCGGCTGGATCAAAAGTAATGTATTTCAACTTACGAAATAGCAAAACTGAAATAACGCCTATAATCGCAATTAATATTAACAACTCATTTAGATTATCACGACTAATACCAACAATACTGCCAAATAAAATGCTCGTCGCATAGCTTGATTGCTTATTAGACAATGATAGAAATAAAACACCTAATCCTATAAAAATTGCCGAAAAGACACTAACTGAGGATTCACGTTGACTCATTTTACGCCCGGCTAAGGAAACAAAAATCGAACTTGTTATCGTAAAAATTAGCATACCAGTTATCGGTGAAAGTCCAGCAAATATGGCAAAACTAGCACCAGAGAAACTAATTTCAGATAAGGTATGCGTGTAAAAAGCCGTTTTACGCGCAACAACGAACACACCCATCACAGCACAAATCAGGCTGATAAAGAAGCTTGCTATAAAAGCATATTGCATGAAAGCGTACTCAAACATTGCAATCCCCTTTCTCTAAGCTATCATTTTTGACCACACCCGCTTGATGTTGAATATGCAATTCAACATCAGCAAACATGGCAACAAGCTCTGGATCGTGCGTAATAAAAATTACTGCTATACTTTCACTAAGACTTATCTCTTTAATTAAACGCAACAACTCAATGCGCGAATCACGGTCTAAGTTTGAGGTGCTTTCATCTAAAATCAATAACTGGGGTTCTGCCATCAAAGCCTGAGCCAGATAAGCACGTTGCTTTTCTCCTCCAGATGTTTTGCCCATTGGTTGTTTTAAAATTTGGTTTAAATTAGTCCACTTGGCAACTTTAACACGTAATGCTTTTTCAGAGTTTGATAGCCAAGGTTTTAGTCGCTGAGTTAAGTTAAGTGTCATAAAATTTTCAACACTAAGCGGATAATCGTCATCAATATCTCTAAATTGTGGAATAACTTGAATGGCATTAAACGGAACACTAAAATCAATATGCTTCGAAGTATTCTGACTCTTTTTTGATTTTGCAAGTAAAGTATTTAACAAGGTCGTTTTACCGACACCGTTATCCCCGGTTACACACAATATTTGACCAGTGAACGCCTCAAAAGATAATGATTTAATCAGAATTTTATTGGGCACACTAACATCTAAATTTTTAACACTTAAGATTTTTTCAACCATTTTGATTTATTTTTCTGACTTTTGAATGTCTTCCAATTGTTGATATTGCGCTAACATCCATTGACTATAAGTTTTGCCCTTAGGCATTGTCTCAGTTACTTTTAGCACCGGAACAGAATATTGTTTTGCCAACTTGACTAATTCTGTAACCGTCTTGTCACTTGCTTGTGTGTTTTGGACAAAAAAGGCAATTCGATGATTTTTGATGTCATCTTGCATCGCTTTAATATCTTTTGGTGATGGATCTGTACCATCTTCGACTGACTTAGCAAAATGCGTATTATTTTCAGTATACCCAAGTTCTGAAAGCGCGTAATCAAAGACAGGTTCACTCACATCAACTTTTTTATTATCAGAATTTGCTTTTAACGCATCAATTTTTGTTGTGATTGGTTTGAGCGACGCAATATACTTTTTGGCATTTGCTTTAAATTGTGCCTCATGCTTTGGGTCAATTTTGGCAAACTTATTTGATAAGTAAGTCACTAATTTAGACATTGTTTGACTTTGATACCATAAGTGTGGATTATCGCCATCCTTCTTGCCTAAGACATCTTCACCAACACGAATGGAAGTGATTTTATCATTTTTTGCTAACTTTGTCATCCATGAATCATAACCAATACCGTTATAAACAACAAAATCAGCATTAGCAACTTCTTTGGCAACTTTGGCACTTGGTTCATAATCATGTGGATCAACGTTTGGATTAGTAATAACTGATGTAACAGAACCATATTTACCTAGGACTGCTTTAGCAGCTTCACCATAAAAATCCACTGAGGAAACCACTTTTATTTTGTCATCTTTGTAACTACTTTTGGTTTGCTTTGTCTGTTGACCCCACACAATGACAAGGATTACTGCCAAAATGGCAACAATAATTGCGCCAATGGTAACACGTCGTTTCATTATTTTTTACCCATCTTTCAAAATATGCTATTATCTACAAAAAATTCCACTATAGCGGAACACGATTATGTCACTAATTTCAATCAAAAATTATTTTCCGGACAAACAATTGATTATTCAAAAATATTAACATGACTATAATTATAGTAATCATTACTCTTTAAGTCAATAGAAAGTAATCATTACTTTTTATTTTTTACCTAAAAAACTGCAGCTTTTTTTGCAGCTGCAGTTTTATTGATTATTTTTTTCACGTTCTTGTTGACAAATATCACATAATCCAAAGATTTCTAGTTTAACATTTAATACCATAAATTGTTTTAATTGTGACTGTAATTGCGGTGATAAACTTGAATCTATTTTAATTACACGATGACAGTTTTGACAGAAAAAGTGACCATGACGTGGTGACACAAAGTCACATTGAAACTTGACTCTTAGCTGACCGTCTTCAGAACGTTGTTCAATAATACCAAGATCTGTGAATTCTTTTATATTGCGGTAAGTTGTCGTGTGACTGACATTTGGATAAATGCTTTGCATATATTCATCCACTTCTGTCACTGACACATAACTATTTTCAAAATCAGACAAAAATTTTAACAAATCTTTGCGTTGCTTCGTTGTCCGCAATTCACTCTTTTCTAGTATTGCCAAACCCTTATCATATTGTACGATGTTATCAGTCATGTATTTTAAACCTCTGTTGACATGCCATGATGTCACTTATTGATTACATATGCTATTATGCTTCAAAAATTGAAAATAGTCCAATCACTTTTTTGGCATAAAACAAAAAAGCATCAAACAAGTGGTTTCAAACATCTAGCCTAAAACTTTAATTTGCTGCTTTTTTAATTGTGAAATAAACGATCAATTGTCTGATAGTCATCATCTGTCAAGTCAACTTTTAGTGTGGCTACATTGTCAGCTACTTGTTGCGGTTGTCTTGCACCTGGAATCACAACAGCAATATCAGGATTTTTGATATACCATGCCAACACAGTTTGGGCAACAGTGGCTTGGTGATGATCAGCAATCTGTTTGACATCGTCTAATCCAGTCATGATTTTACTAAATTGATCCGCTGAAAACTGCTTAAACTTGTTACCATCATCAGGTCGATATTTACCAGTAAGTAGCCCTGAAGCTAATGGAAAGTATGGCACAAATCGGATGTTGTTTTCCTTTAAGTATGGCCACAGTTTAGTTTCAGCTTCACGATCAACTAAGTTGTAATGATCTTCTACAAAATCAACGCCACCCTCTTTATTGGCTTCTTTGATTTGTTCTAAACTAAAATTAGAAACACCGACAGCCTTGATTTTGCCAGCTTGTTTCAGCTTAGTTAAAGCGGCAACAGCTTCATCTTTAGGTGTAACGTCATCTGGAAAATGAATGTAAAACAAGTCAATGTAATCTGTTTTTAAACGTGTCAAAGCATCATCAACAGCTTGTGTTAAAAAGGCTGGCGAGTTGTTGATTTGTAAATTATTATTGGGATCCTGCGCTGCTTTAGTCGCAATTTTAACATTTTCGCGGGTATAATTCTGTAAAACATCGCCAATTATTTCTTCAGATCGACCTAATCCATACATAAAAGCAGTATCAATCATTTGAATATTTGAATCCAACGCTTCCTTAACAAGGTCATAACCATCTTGATTATTTAGACCGTCAAACAAATTATGTCCACCAACTTTATTTGTGCCAATGCCTAATTTTGCAGCCTTATCATTTAGTTGATTCACAACTTCTTTATCTATCACTTGCGTCTCCTCCTGCTTACTATTTATAACTATAATTATAAACCCTAGGCAGCTAACGCCAAAATCATCTGTTTGTAAAAATTAGTTAAACGGCAATGATTACATTCTTAAACATTTCGTTTATTAAATATAACGAATGCTATGCCATAAAACAAGATGAGATATACGATTAAACCAATAATGACATTGATCAATGTCAACTGTGTTTGAGAAGTAACATCGTAACTAAATTGGGTCGTCCAAGTAAGATATTAAAAGGGTACCATTTCAATAGTTCAGCTTTTGAAATCAGAAATTGTGACGCAGCAGTGACAATGTTAATGCCTAATGTAAATGCAACCCCCAAAGCAATTGCTGCGCCCGAACTACGGACAATATTAACCACTAACAATACCATCCCGAGGACAAGTACCGAGGGGGCAAAACTGCTCACACCGTAACTGATTAAATTTTTAAAGAAATGTGGTCCCACTGTAATGTGAAGTAATAACTTGCCAATCAATACAGACAATGTATCGACAATCATCAAGACCATCATCTATTACGCTATCTCATTGCCCTTTTTCAGTGAATAATAAGGCAATAAATCATTCAAGTTTTCATTTCACTACACATTGGTACGGCGCCTATAAATGACGAAACAAATCAAAAAAGAAGCGTGATGAGTTAACAATCACACTTCTTTTCTCGACAAGATAAGAAAACTTTATTGATTAATTTGTTATAAAATCAGAATTCTTTGCCCCCATATTATAATACTGGCCCGTATTCCAATCTTTCAATACATATCCCATACCGTTACCTAATAAATTAGTCCCATTCATATATTTATCCGACCACTGCTTAATTTTCTCATCAGTTGGCATATCTTGACGAGTACTTTGTGACAGCGTATAGTACGGATCTGATCCATCATTTGAATAATTTTTAACCCAATAATCATACGTCTTTGCTTCGAACAAATCTGGATATTGTTGTTTCAATTCATTCAAATATTCACCACCGTATTGGGCTTGATACTTACCACCATCGACACTATTAACCGCATAAAGTTGTGTTCCAAAGCCTGTTGGCACATCATTGCCATAAACGCCGGCACGTGGAGCTGATACGACCTCTTGTCCAGACAAATTGTAAACTTGGTTATCAACAACATCAGCCATGACCTGCATATTTGATTGGTGCAATGCTTTAATTGCAGTACGCAAATCCTCATCAGTTCCGTACTTAGTTGGTGTTTCAAATCCCAAATCATATCGGTCAGTAAATGCATAACCATTATCAATTGTTGAATCTAAGAACGTATGGTCCCCACTTGAACGATATTGTGGTGCCATCTCAAAACTCGTGATTCCCCATTTTTCAAATAAATTAGCATTTTTAGCAATGACTACGGTAGTCAATTCATCATGGGTAGTCGCTTTAGGCTGGAAGTTAGAAAAGCCTTCGTAAATCAAGTTCGAATCTAATGCCGCATTAGAATGTAACACTTTGCCATCAGTATTTGCATCCGTTGATGCTGCGGTTCGGGCATCTTGATCATCGCTAGCTCCTACGGGTACCCAAACTGCTAAGTAACCTGATACCTCTGGATTAGCATAGCCTTGCACATTAGTGTATTCTTGTCCAGAAATTTCTTTGTTTGAGAATGTTAATGTACCTTGATTATTTGTCCAAGCAGTTGGTGCATCGTCATCAGAAGAATACGTAACAATACCGTCGCTAGTAGTTAATAATGCAGCTCGGTACTTTTGGTTTTTATGAGCAGCACCCATTTCTAATGTAACCGTATCTGAGTCATTAAGTGTTAACGATGAATCATTACCTACCAGCACACCAACACCCTCCGTACGTGTTTCATCCGTACCAAGATCATTAGCCGTCATTGCGTCTTTACCAAAACGAACACTTTTTAACAAACCATTGTTATCTACGCTCATGGTTTGGCCACCGCTCACGTAACTCTTTCTAGTATTCATCAAAGATACAATGGCATCGTAATAAATGCTTTGCTTTTCCATATATTGGCCATCGTCTTGATACATATCACCATAATAAACACGCGGAACCGTGTCCTTATTGGTAAGCATCAAAGCATAGATACTAGGTAAGTTATATAGTATTTAAACGCTGTCTCTCTCCACTGTCTTTATCAAAGCTATAGAGAACGCTGTCAATTGTGCGTTTGTCACCCTTCACTTGATAACCAGTTGGGTCAAAGAAAAGATCCTGACCATCAATATATTGCTCTCCAGTGACAGCCACACCATCAGCACCAAAGTAAGCCCATTTGCCATCAGCAACTTGTTCGAATTGATTCGTCACCATTTCACCGCTGGCAGCTTGATAAAAACGCATTTTGCCAACTCCATCTATATAGGTTTCACCCTTAACCTGTTGTCCGTCTATCTTGAAGTATAGATTCTGAGCATTAATTTTTTTGTCGCCTATTACAGCATTACCTTGATTATCCAAGTACATCCATGATCCGTCTGGCAATTCACCAAAATCATTTTTTAGTTTTTCGCCGCTCATACCTGTGTAATAGTTTATTGTGCCATCATCATTAATGACTTTGTCCTTCTTAACTTGTTTACCGTTATTATCGAAATAAAATTCCAGACCATTAATTTTTTGAGCACCAATGGCAGCAATGCCATTAACATCTAGATACATCCACGAGCTGTCCGGTAACTCTGCCCATGAATTAGTAACCATATTTCCTGTGTTACCATCATAATAATGAGTCTTACCTTGTCCATCTGTAGCAATATCACCTTTGACCTGCTTCCCATCTTGGCCGAAGTAAAAGGTTTGTCCATCAATGACCTGTGCGCCTGTCACCGGAATACCTTTATCGTTCAAATATAACCATGAATCATCAGACAACTTCTTAAATGTATTTTTGAGCTGGATGCCATTACTACTGAAATATAGTTTTTGACCGTTAATCAATTGTTCTCCTGTAACGGCATTACCCTTGTCGTTCAAGTATAGCCATGAACCATTCTTTGTTTCAGCCCATGAATTAACAACCAAATTTCCAGTACTACGATCATAGTAATGTACATTGCCATTAGTATCCGTAATGGCTTCGTCCTTCACTTGAACACCATCTTCGTTAAAGTAGACATTTTGGCCATTAATATTTTGCTGTCCCGTTACTGCTCTCCCTTTATCATTTAGGTATAACCATGAACCATCAGCCGATTTACCCCAGTTACTGACAACCAAGTTCCCTGTGTTACCATCAAAATAACGAACATTGCCATCAGTGTCTTTAACAGCAACACCTTTAAGTTGTACACCATTAACGTCAAAATATTGTTGATTAGCCGTGCCATTATCTGCAGTAATTGTTGTTAAACCAATGGCCATATGCCCATCTGAGAAGAAGTAATGCCATTTGTTATCTGAATCTCGATAATATTGATTAGTAATTTGACGACCTGTACTACTGTAATAATATACATTAGTACCATCCGACAAATAAGCATCTTGTAACTCTACACCATTTGGCAGGAAGTAATATTTTTTACCATTAATTTCTTGACCACCAACAACCATGTAACCATCATTATCAAAATAATACCAATTGTCATTATCTTGAATAAAGGTATTCTTAGCTTGGTAACCACTTGTAGAATAGAACTCAGTCTTACCATTATCAACGTTGGTAAACCCTGTGCTTGTTTTTTCGCCTAATAATTGTTTAGGTAAAAATTTGCTACCACTTGAAACATTAATGTATTGATTTGTCGCCCAATCCTTGAGAACATACCATGCACCACGCCCTTGAATGTTTGAGCCATTAAAATACTTAGCTGACCATTCTGTGATTTTGACATCAGGGTTTATTGCTTCACCGGTTGAAATTTGTTTTGTTTCAAATAACTCAGGAAAATCTTGTTTTAACTTATCTAAGAAAGCACCACCATAAATTGCCTGATACTCTCCGCCACCGACAGTATGAGAATCATATAACGTATTGTTAATAACCGAAGTTTCGTTTATCTTTCCTGACCCATTTGTTCGACTAGCAGTCACGATTTCTTCGCTAGGCAAATTATAAATTTGGTCTGGGACCCAATCATTGATAGCCTGAATGCCTTGAGCATGTAATGCTCTTAAAGCGTCTAATAGTTGATCAACTGTACCGTATTTTGTAGGCGTATTATAACCAATGTCGTATCGATCCGTGAAGGCATAACCATTTTGAACAACTGCATCTAAGAAACTATTATCAGTGCTTGACCGATATTGAGGTGCTAATTCAAAACTAGTTATACCGAGATTTTTGAATAGTTGCGCATTTTGAGCAATTTTAACATTGGTATATTCATTAGTCTGAGTTGGCATCGCTTGAAAGTTTGAAAAACCTTCATAAATAACCTGAGAATCCAAAGCAGCGTTTGAATGATAGGTATTACCATCTGTTGAAGCTATCGTACTGCTTTGACTCCTAGCATCTTGATCATCTGTTGCGCCAACTGGCACCCAAGCTGCTAAATAACCAGAAACCTGAGCATCACTCACACCAAAAACCATGTCAGATTTAAAAGTCAAACGACCCTGGTCATCTGTATATGCCAGCGATGCATCGTCATCACTATTATAAATTTTCAATCCATCTTTAGTACTTAACATTAATGCACGGTAAGCTTGATTTTTGTGTGCAGCGCCCATGTTAAGCACAATTTGCTCATCATTATTGAGATTTAAATCAGTTTTGTTACTGACAATTAACCCAATACCTTGTGTACGAGTTTCACTGGTACCAGTATCAGTAGCTTTCATGGCACCTTTCCCATAGCGGACAGATGTCAAAAGGCCTTGATTATTATGCAGGTAAGCCATATTCATTGATTGACCACCTGAAACATATTTTACTCGCGACTGAAGCAATGAGGTGAGTGCATCATAATATGGTGACTTAGCAGACATATATTTACCATCATCCGTAAACAAATCGCCATAATAAACACGTGGAATTGTATCTTTGTTAGTTAACAACAATGCATATGATGAGGGTATATTATATGCAGTGTACTCTTTATCAGCTTTTAATTCATCGGCATTATATATTTCGAATGCTTTGGCAATTTCATCCGTTGAAACAGTCAATCCATCATCAGAACTAGGATTAATTTTATCTTTAATAATTTGCGCAATAACGGTTTGTACTTCACTATCATGTGCCCGAATAAATGAATAGTTCGGTTGTGCTTCATTTTCTGTTGAATCTTCTGAGCGATTTACTAGACTTGTTACAATATCTGGTTCCAACCCGCTACGAGCACTACTTGGCATATTTAATGAATACTTTAACGCCAAATGCATTGGAAAATCCATGGTTGATTGGTTATTTCCCTGTGATTTTACATACGCCGGATCATTATTATCCCAGTCTTCTAAGATAGAAATGTGATTGTTTGCATTAGCATCACTTTTATCCGTTCCATACGCTGCCTTAAAATAATCGCCAGCAATTTGCAACAAATCAGCATTCACGTTGTCAACAGCATCAACTCTGTAACCATCAAAATTTGCCGTTGGATCATTTTGGACGATACTACCGATATTCATCATGTAGTACAACCAATTCAATTGTTCAGCTTGAACAATAGGGTTAGAATTATCAACATCGTTGGCCAACAACATCTCATAGCCACCTTGATTACCGTCTGTTGTAATTTGACCTTTTTGGTTCGTTGGCGTTCGATTTAATAAACGATAATCAGAATTAGCATTTGGTGTCAAATCACTATTCACATATAGGAGCGCACCACCTTGCAAATGATCTGTTCCTTTAGACTCACTACTAATGTTCCAATTTGATTGTGAGTCAACCATTTGGTCCATATCAGTCTTAAGCCAGTCAGTGGTAGCTAATAGGCCTATTTTCTCTTCAATATTTTTTTGAACAGTCAGTGCCATAGCTGTCAAACTATTCATACTATCCTTGTTTGATAGTACAACGTCATCTGATAATAATCCAACAGATTGCATATATTTTAAGTATGAAACTTGGGTATCTTTATCCGGCCACCAAGACATCAACAATGGTCGAAAATCATTTGCTGTTGAAGCTGTCCATGTTGTACCATTTTTCAATATATCTTTAGGTCGATACCAACTGTTAGCCGTTAGATAGCCATCAACTTGTGTAAAACTGTCCGAAGACAATGAATAAGCCGCATTATGCTCATTTCCTATATTGACCAAACCATCGGTATATTGACTACTATTTGATGTCAAAGCACCGGTATCTTTGTCGAAATATAATACTTGACCGTCCACAATGGCTGTAAAATTTTTCTTGGGCTGACCATCATCACCAATGAAATATGTTTTACCATCGATTTGCTTAATACTTTTTGATTTTTCTGAAGGTGTAACTGTTGTGTTCGCTGCTTTATCCGTTGTAGCTGCCGTGTCAGTTACTTTGTCCGTCGTAGCTGTCGTATCAGTTACTTTATCTGTCGTAGCTGTCGTATCAGTTACTTTGTCCATTGTAGCTGTCGTTGTGGCCACTGCTATATTTTTTGATTGCGCCACCGCAATACTAGTATTGTTAATACTATCAGCGCTTACGTTAGCTATGGAAACGCCAAACATCACAGCAGAAAAAATACCAGCTGTTACTAACATTTTCCCGGATTTATACAATTTTTTACGATCGCATATTATTCTTTTGTCTCTCATGAAATTTTCCTCACTTCATATTCTTTCCCGCAAAGTACCTATAAAAATGTCAAACCTTTACCATTTCATTTTATGGGCCATCTGCTGCTCTTTTTTACTTTATGCATAACAGAATATTCAATATTGAATAAACCAAGAAAAAAAATATATATCATGCTAATTTTTAGTTATGTAGGTTGCAAGAATTAACCGAACACTGCAAACTTCTGAAACACCTTTCATGGTGATTACCAATTGAATATTTTCATTCGTCTGGCATGATGAAATGATTGATTTGCATTCTTTATTCCTTGATAAAAACAAATTAAGGCTGATGTGACTGCCTGACTATTACGGCCACTAACGCGTTGCACAATTTGTTGTTGTCGGCTAACTTTTCCAGTTATTGCCACTAGCAGGTCATCCTGTTTCTTACCAGATTGCATCGTATCAACTTCAAAATACCCAAGCATTTGTCGTGCTTGGACATATTTTAGTCTTGATGCCATGGAGCGACCGTGTACAGATTCGTGACGTCTACCATTAAATTGACGTTTTTGAGGAATAACATTTTCAGTTTGAGTCACAATTTCTAGCACCCCCATTTCAGGACAAAGGAAACCAATGCGATTATTAAAGAAATGAAACGGCTGCTGTTATGCGGTGATGTCCACGCAGATGATGTTCGTTGTGTGTCGGTGATATCTGCTTTACAAGACACGACTTGATAAATTTCAATTGAGACGCTCGCGAATGAAAATGAATGTCGCAAAATGGCACATACAAAATAATTTAATTCCAGCGAAGTTTGAATTTTTGAGATAAGAAACAAGTCATAGGTCGCAGTTCCTTTATGGTTGTTTTAGACAATTACCATTAAAAGCGCTGCGGCTTTTTTGAATTCAAGTGTTCGGTTTAGTCTTACAATCCACCATTATCAAAATTTATATCGCAGCCGGCTGAGGGAGTATAATTGTGAAAGAATTTAAGAGTAACATTATCAAAGAAAAGAGAAAACTAAGGAGTATGTCGCAAGCGCAACTGGGTGATATTGTTGGTTCCCAGGCCATGGTTTCAAGAATAGAAAATGGACAAATTTTACCAAATGCTCAAACCATATTTATTTTATGTAGTAAACTTGAGATTACCGTTGAAGAATATTTCTATAGTATATTTGGTCCAACTCAAAATACAACTATTTTTAGAAGTAAACTAAATGAGTTGTACCTGAAAGGGAATATCGCGGAATTACAAAAAATATTTTCTCAATATAAGCATCATAAATCACTAAATATAGAAACAAAACACCGCATGTTGATGGTAAAATCAACTATTTATCACCTCTCCTTTCAGTTAGCAGATGCAACAGATCAAAATATACTTTTTTCATATTTTGACCAAATAATTAATTGGCAACTTTACGATATCTATCTTTTTCAAGCTACAATAAGTATGCTTCCTGTTAAGAAAACAAAATCGTATTTCTTAGATATTTTGTCACAATATAACAGTGAATCCAATGTTATGTGCTATCCCGAAACCATCACTAGTATCATAATCATTTTTTTAGAAACTAGTATCGTGCAAAAAAAAGTGACATGATCATTTTTTTCTTCATAAATTGGAAATGAAGACAATATCACTCAACACCAATCAACAATTGTGGCAACTCTTTCTAACCGGAGTTTATAATAATAATGAAAAAAAAATAAAAAAAACCTATAACATTACAGAATATTTAAATGATACTGATACCACTCAGTTATTTAATAGAATACTGTCATACTACAATAAAAAATAACATGATTAACATATAAAAGAGCTCTTGAAAAATCAAGAACTCTTTTTTCTCTTATATTGAAAACCCTGAACGATTTTAATGGTAATTGTCTAAAACAACCATAAAGAAATCGTGGCACACGCAATCAAAAGGCCTTCGTCACAAGCGTCAATCTGATGAGCAATGCTAAATATTGATGCATGGTCGTACCATTGAATCAAATCCCAAAATTGTTCAAGCACGACAAAATTTGGGCTCTTTTTAAATTACTATCATGCGATCAGTTAGGAATCGGGATGATGCCTTTGAAACAACCACTGAGCTACAGCCCTGATAATGACCCATTTGTGCGACACGTTAGTCGCCGAAACAGTTCGGTAACAACGGTCTTATTTCACCAAAAAAAACACACGCTACCGTGTGCTCTAAGACATATTAAATTATGCTTGATTCAAATCAATTAAAATTTTAGCTTGTGACTTATCACGTGTCAACGCTTCAAAACCATCATTAACAATATTATTTAATTCAATAGTATCGGTGATAACTGGTTGAACATCAATTTGACCGCTGCTTACTAAATCAACTGTTTGTTGGAACGTTTCTTTTGAATAAGCAATCGTTGTGGTCAACTTGACACCAGCGTTCATCAATTGCATTGGATCAAAGCTAATTGGCTTAGCAAAAATTGAAACAATCACAACATTACCACGTGGACGTGTTGCGTCAATTGCTTGTTCGAACGTTGGTTGTACGCCAGCAACTTCAAATGATACATCTGCACCACCAGGAATAATCTCTTTAATCGCAGCAATTGCGTCTGGGACTTGGCTAGGATTAATGACATCTGTTGCGCCCATTTCCAATGCCTTCTTCAAACGAACTTCTGACAAGTCCACCGCAACAATCTTAGTTGCCCCAGCAGCTTTTGCAGCCGCAGCAACTAACACACCAATTGGTCCAGCACCAAAAATAACAACCTTTTCGCCAAAGCGCAAATCACCTTCTTTAACGGCTTGAACAGCAACAGCCGTTGGTTCGATTGTGGCAGCTAATTTCAGTGAAAAGTCCTCTGGAAGATGATATAGATTTTCTTCTGGGACATTGACGAACGAAGTGAAACCACCATCTGTGCTCAAACCAATGAAGCTATAGCCATCATAAACATCAAGATTATCAGGTGAAATACCCTTAGTCACTGTTGGATTAATTGAAACATGATCGCCAACTTTAAAATTGGTAACATCAGTACCAACTTTTTCAATGACACCAGAAAATTCATGTCCCATTGTCAATGGCGCTTGCCCACCAGTCAATATGTCTGGTGCATCAACTGGAATAAAGACGGGTCCTTCCAAATATTCATGTAAGTCACTGCCGCAAATTCCAGCATACGCTACACGTACAACAACTTCGTCGGACTTTGCTGGCTTTAACGCAACATCCTCGACTCTAACATCTTTCACACCATGCCATACAGCTGCTTTCATTATTATGTCTCCTTTGATGACAGTAAGTTTTTCAAGACTATATGTCTTTAGTAATATTATAACGCTTATTATATTTCTTTGTGTAAAAAATCACCTAAAAATAGTGATTAAACACAACTAAAACTCACACTTACCATCTATGTTTGTAGGATATTTTACAAGCAATATTTTTGCATCGCCTGTAGTTATCGTTTAATGTAAGTGTTATCAATTAAGAAAGAAGGAAAATGAAAATGTCATTTCATGAATTAAGTGACGGACAACAATTACCAGCAGTTGGTTTTGGTACCTATAAATTAAACGGTATCACGGGTGCTCACGCTATCACTTCAGCAATTAAAGCTGGCTATCGTTTATTAGACACTGCTTTCAACTACCAAAACGAGGGCACTGTTGGTCAAGCCATCAAGGCATCTCACGTCTCTCGTGACGAACTGATTATCACTTCCAAGTTACCAGGTAAATATTATAGTGACCAACAAGCATCGATTGATTTAATTCAAGAGTCCTTGTTTCGTTCAAAATTAGATTACTTCGATTTATACCTGCTTCATTGGCCAAACCCAATTGATGATCATTATGTTGAAGCATGGGATACGCTAATTCAAGCACAGAAGTTTGGTTTGGTAAAATCAATCGGTGTCTGCAATTTCTTACCTGAACATCTAGAGCGGCTACAAGCAGAAACGGGTCATTTACCCGTAGTCAATCAAATCGAATTACATCCTTTCTTTAATCAAGCCGAAATGCGTGCGTATAATTCTAAACACAATATCTTAACTGAGGCTTGGAGTCCCCTAGGCCGAGCAAGCGATTTATTGACTAACCCAACCCTAGTTGATATCGCTAAAAAATATCACAAAAATGTTGGTCAATTGATTTTGAAATGGGAAGTATCGCTTGGTGTTCTCCCTATTCCAAAAGCCACTCACTTTGCCCGTCAAGTTAGCAACTTGGATATTTTTGATTTTGACATCACGGAAGACGACATGGCACGTATTAACGCACTGTCAAAACCTGATGGTCGAACTAATAACCAAGACCCTGCCAGTTATCAAGAATTCTAAAAAAAGCTTTTAATCTCTTCAACAATAAGAGATTAAAAGCTTTTCTTTTGATCAAATTTTTAAACGAACCCACCGAATACATCATCCAAATCAATTGGTTCATGCTTCGTCACAATTGTTTCTTTGTTGACAAATGTTTCAATACCAAAGCGGCCTAGTTCGCGACCATAGCCGGAATTTTTAACACCGCCGAATGGCAATTCAGGTAATGTACCACCAAAGCTATTGACAAAGACTGCACCAGTTTCTAGTCGTGATGCAACTTCAGTTGCATGTTCAGCCGAACCACCAAACACAACGCCACTCAAACCATAGTGCGAATCATTAGCCAAAGCGATAGCTTCTTCTTCATCCTTGACTTTGTATACTTGTCCAACTGGACCAAAGAATTCTTGATAAAATGCTGGGTTTTCTTTAGTAATGTTGGTCAAGATAACTGGCTCAAACAGTGCAGCTGGCAAGTTCTGTTCGACACTACCAAACGCAAGTGTTGCACCAGCATCGACTGCCGCTTTAACTTGTTTTGTCAGATTCTGCTTAGCTTTTGAAGTGCTAAGTGGTGCCAAAGTGGTATCTGAATCCATTGGATCACCAATTTTCGCTTCAGAAAAGGCTTCTTTAAGCATATCTAACAGTGCATCGTAGTTCTTTTCTGTCACGATAAAGCGCTTTGATGACGTGCAGACTTGACCAGCATTATACAAACGTGCGCCACCAATAATTTTCTTAATTTCTGAAAGATCAGCGTCTTCCAAAACAATAAATGGATCACTGCCGCCGAGTTCAAGAGAACTCTGCTTCATGTTCTTACCAGCTTCTGCGGCAATCAATTGTCCAGCGCGTTCCGATCCTGTCAACGCCACACCTTGAACACGATCGTCTGCAATAATATTATTCACTTGATCATAGTCAACGTAAAGATTAGTAAAGGCCCCGTCTGGTACGCCTGCTTCGCTGACAACTTTTTCAAAGGCGCCAGCTGCCATTGGCGTGTTACTTGCATGCTTCAATAACATGGGATTACCTGCCATGAAGTTAGGCGCAAAGACACGCATAATTTGATAGTATGGGAAGTTCCAAGGCTCAACTGTCATCAAGACACCAGTTGGTCTTGAAATGGTTTGGGCTGGTCCGATTGATGATTCAATTGGCTCTGGTTTCAAAAATTCCGCTGCATTTTTGGCATAATAGCGTGCAATTGATACACAAATCGCAACCTCGCCTTGCGCTTCTACGAAACGTTTTCCCATTTCAAGAGTTAAGACTTTGGCTAACTCATCTGTTTGTGCTTCCATCACGTCAGCCACTTTATTCAACGCTGCAGCACGACTCTCAACAGGATCATTCCGCCATTTTTTGTATAGTGCGTGACCCTTGGCAATTGCGTTTTCGACATAGGCATCATCATGATTGTCATATGTTTTAATCACTTCATCTGTAAATGGATTAACTGTTTGATAGCTCATTTTATTCGACCTTTCGTTTGATACAGAGTGAGTATAACTAACAACATCATTACTATAACACCGTTCAAATTATTACAAAAGTATTTAACTTGTGATTTTATATGCAAATAATATGTAATATTTTTCACAAAAAAACATGACCATCAATTGATCATGCTGACTATTCAACACTAGCTGTATAAGCTAGTGTTTGCTGATAACATTTTTTCGCTTCTTTTGTTTGATAATTAAATTGATATTCATGTGTGATGGATTCATTGGAATGGTTAAAAAATTGACTCGTCACCGGAACCCCTAATTGTTTTAACTTTTTTTCAAACGCTAAACCTTGGTCTTGAAAAGAATATGCATTCCCATCTGTAATGTAAGTTGGTGGAAATTCACCTGTCAGGTGATCAACTAAGGAAGCTTGCTTTAGCTCAACAGACTTTTGCCATTGGCGTGTTCCTAATTCACTCCAAGCAACTGAATGAACAAACCACTTTAAGAGTAATGAATCATTTTTTTGATCTAATACTTGCTTGAGGTTGACTGGGCCACAATAGGAAATCGCGCCTTTAACAGCATCTTTTGGGATAGCTGTTTGAAATTTCATACGCTTGGCGTAGCTTTTATTCGTTGCTAATGCTGAATATTGCAAGGCAATTTGTGCACCAGCCGAATCACCACCAACAATTATTTTTGATGTATTCAAATTTGATTGGCTTTTTAGATAATTTATCGCGTCATTTAACTGATATAGTTGGCTTGGGTAAGTCGCAGTGGGCGCCAACTGATAATTAATGGCAACGACTGTTAATTTGGCGTCAGCAGCTATTTTTGTGGCAAATTCCTTCATGCCACTTTTGCCACCACCCACATACCCACCACCGTGAACCCAGAAAAGTGTTGCTTTAGATTTTGTTACATTTTTAGGTCGATAAATATCTAAAGTGTTTTTTTGATAATGGGACGGATAAACGACATTACTGGTCACCGTTATATTTTTAGAAGCCGACTGAAAAGCACTTTTATCCGTAATCGTTACTGGCCCATCAAACATACGCTTAATTAAATATGCACTTGGTCTTGGAGACAAACTGAATGCTAACAAAGTTGTCAATATTATGACTAAGAGGACAACAACCAACCAGAAAAAACACCTTCTAATTTTTCGCCACATCAACAATCCCCCTCATATTTCTCTCTTTTAATTGACTATTACTTTTATCATATCATGTGCATGAACACAAAAAAACCAAACCCATTAGGATTTGGAAAGGTTTAATGATTACAACATAATTTATCTATTAATGTCCTAAACTCCAACCACCATCAATTGGTACTACTGCGCCATTGATATAATCAGCTTGTGGACTAGTTAAAAATAAGGTGAGATCAGCTACTTCTTGTGGTGTCGCCCAGCGTTTTGCAGGTGTTTGTTCAGCCACTTGCTTCGCCATAGCACCATCACCCGCAAAGTCTGCCGCATTCATCGGCGTATTGATAGCTCCTGGAGCAATTGCGTTGACGTGAATACCCTTTTTTGCATAGTCAAATACCAATTGCTTGGTGTAACCAATGATAGCGTGTTTGCTTGTTGTATAGGCCGCGCCACCTCCACCAGCAGAAAAACCTGCGATAGACGCCATATTCACAATGTGACCACTACCTCTTGCAATCATGCCTGGCAACACTGCATTAGTTGTAATAAACATGGGCGTAACATTCACGTCTAAAACCTGTTGCCAATTCTCTAAATTGATTTCTAAACTAGGTTGATAATCATCTAAAATACCTGCCGTATTGACTAAAACATCAATGCTGGCCTTCTCTGTAATAGCAGTGAGCAAATCAATCAACGCGTCATGATGGCTGATATCGAGTTGATAAGTTGTAAGCCTCTCATGCTGAACATCTATAACTTGTTGATCGATTGCAAACACATTCGCACCATTTGCCAAATAACTCATCATCTGAGAAAAACCGATGCCAGAAGCGGCACCGGTAATCAAAATATTCTTATTTGTATATGTCTTAGCCATTATTTACTCAAATCAACTATTTTACTAAGTGAAAAAATAATCATACCACCCACGATTAATGAAACAAGTTCGCCGGGTACTAGACTAATGTAATACGCCAACCATTGTGCGAAAAGGCCACCTTTCGACCCAGAGGCAAAAGCACCACTTGCGCCAATGCTGAAAGCAAACGTAAATTCCGCAGCCAAAATGGCCATGCCGATAGTGGATACCACAGCCGAACTAATCATAATTTTTACAATCGCACTTTTTACTTTTTTTGTAAATAAATAAGTGGCAGTAGTCATAATCACGGTTCCTAAAGTGCCAAATACCCAATCAATCCAACCCAAAGGTGAGACCAAATTAGCGATTAATACACCTAATCCAAGAGCTAATACATAACGCTTGTTCCAAGCTGATAAATGATTCAGCCCTTCAGATAGGCGTAACTGAACTGGACCAAATCCTATTGGTGCAACAACGATAGTAATCGCTGCATACAAAGCAGCGACAATTGCTACCATAGTAATGTTGCGCGTACGGCTTGATTCTGAAACTGTCATAGATTTTTGCATTGATAATTCTCCTAGTTTTGATGAGCGGGATGGTAGATGAACCGCTGTTTTCATTGTCACGTTGATGCCTATGTTTTATCAACGATCAGTGAGTGTCTTGATTAATTCGCACTTTCATCCATAAAATCTTTAAGTTGCTTTGAACGACTTGGATGGCGCAACTTTCTCAGGGCTTTGGCCTCGATTTGGCGAATACGTTCACGTGTTACACCAAATACACGGCCTACTTCTTCCAACGTACGCGTACGCCCATCTTCCAAGCCAAAGCGCAAACGTAACACGTTTTCTTCTCTATCAGTTAACGTGTCCAAAACTGACTCCAACTGCTCACGCAACATTTCGTAGGCAGCTGAATCAGCAGGTGAAACGGCTTCATTGTCCTCAATGAAATCGCCCAAGTGCGAATCATCCTCTTCACCAATAGGTGTCTCAAGTGAAACGGGCTCTTGCGCAATTTTCAGAATTTCACGAACCTTGTCGGCCGTCAAATCCATTTCGGCACCAATTTCTTCCGGTAGTGGTTCACGCCCAAGGTCCTGCAATAATTGACGCTGAATACGAATCAATTTATTAATTGTTTCGACCATGTGAACTGGAATACGAATTGTACGTGCCTGATCAGCAATAGCACGTGTAATAGCCTGGCGAATCCACCATGTGGCATAAGTTGAGAATTTGAAACCTTTGGTGTAATCAAATTTGTCAACGGCTTTCATCAAACCCATGTTACCTTCTTGAATTAAATCCAAGAATTGCATACCACGACCGACATACCGCTTAGCAATCGACACAACCAAACGCAAGTTAGCTTCGGCTAATTCTTGTTTGGCTTCAACATCGCCATTTTCAATTCGCTTGGCAATTTCTATTTCTTCGTCGCCTTTCAAGAGGTTAACGCGCCCGATTTCCTTAAGGTACATACGAACAGGGTCGTTAATTTTGATACCAGCTGGCGTTTCTTCTGCTTCGGCTAACTCCTCTGCTGATGGTTTATTTTGTTTTGCTTTCAACACTTCTGGTGCTGGGTCACCATTGTCATCAACAATTGCAATGCCCGCATCTTCAACCTTTTCCATCAAACGTTCGATGTTTTCCTCATCTAAATTGAATGGCTCTGCCAAACGTTTTGATAAATCAGCATAAGTAATTGACTTAGCAGTCTTAAACTCAGCAATTAATGCTTTTGTAGCTTTGTCATATTCTGGATTTTTAAGTGGACCAGATTTTTTGGCTGACTTTGGCTTTGAGGCTTTTCCTGCCGCAGCTGCTTGTTCGGGTGTCTTACCTTGTGCTAAAGCCAATAATTCAGCTTTTTTAGCGCGACTATTGTAAGCAATATTGTTTTCATCTAGGTATGCTTTGATATCTAAAATTTTGCTTGAACTTGAAACAGTTGTCATGCTTAACTCCTTTTTACACTAAAAGTGCGTTCCATTACTGTTGTTGCTTCTTAATATTAATCAATTCCGTTGTCAATTGTACTAACTTCGTGTCGTCATGTTGTTGCTTTGCAACGTTAATTTGTCGTTGCAATTCAGCAATCCTCGACATTTGTGGGGCATCATTGATGATTAAACGTAAGTAATCGCTAACCGCTTCGTCTTTAACTTCTAAATCACCAAACAAACGATCGATTGCCATTATTTTTTGGTTTAACTCTGGTTTTTGCAAAAAATCCATAAATTTTGCAATGTCGAAACTACCAATATGATCTCGCTGATAAACTTCAGCTAACATCATTAATAGCTGATAATCTGAATGAACAAACGCAAAACCGGCAGTAGATTTAACACGACGCATCACTTGTGGGTCTTTAATCATTGCCATAATTAAGGCACGCTCGGCCAACTCCACTTTGGAAACCGTATTTTTTAACTGTGGATTAGCCTCATAAAGTTGATCATAATAGTTATCTTGTGGTGGCTCACCATAGAAATCATCCCTAGTCGTCAAACGTTGTGATTGCGCCTGTGGTTGGTTGGATTTCTGCTGAAGTGTTTGCGTCAATTGAGCTTGTAACGCTTCCTTAGAAGTGCCGAACTCTTTAGAAATTCGAGTTAACTGTAAATCCTGCTCCACTGGTGTAGCGCGGTTCAGTATGATCATCACTTCTTTTAAAAATTGCAAATATTGCGCTTGATTGCTCAAGTTTTTGTCACGTTTAGCATCATCAACCAAGAATTCAATCGGTGTTTGGATACTTTGTGTCAATGACTGTGCTAACTGGGGTAAGCCTAATTTAATCCGCACTTCATCTGGATCAAGGTTATCAGGTAAATGAACAACGCCAATTTCAAGTGATCTTGCATTGTTCGTAATCAACTCAATCGAGCGTCGTGCAGCCTTCTGACCAGCATCATCCCCGTCATAAACCAGTAAAATGCGTTTGGCAACTTTTGCTAATTGGTGGACATGATCACTAGTTAGCGCAGTTCCCATAGTCGCAACACCAACCTTTTGATCAGCCATGTCAGCTGAAATAACGTCCATGAAGCCTTCAAATATCATCGCTGTGCCAGTTTGTCTGATGATATTTTTCGCACGATCAAAATTATATAGGATTCGCCCTTTCGTAAAAAAAGGACTTTCAGGACTATTCATGTATTTAATTGAATTGTCTTTATCCAGCGCGCGACCAGAAAACCCAACCACTTGGCCGCGCTCAGTTTTAATTGGCCAGACGATTCGACCAGCAAAACGGTCACGCTGTTCTCCGGCACTATTGGTGAGGAATAATTCTGAGGCTGATAATAGCGATGGCGATAGATTCTGATTTTTTGCGTAACTCAACAACAAATTATCGTCAGGTACAAAGCCTATACCAAATGTTTTAATAATATCATCTGTCAGATGACGTTTGTCGTGAAGATACTGAAGTGCGGCTTCTCCTGAGGTCGTATTAAGTAGCGAATGTTGATACAATCTCTGTGCATCATTGTGTAATTGATAAATTGCTTGAGTCGTCGCATCAACTTGGTGCGTCGCCGTCGCTGAAATACTACTGTCAATCGGCATGTCAACACTCTCAGCCAAAAACAGGATAGCCTCTGGATAAGATAGCCCTTCTTTTTCCATAATAAAGGAAAAAACAGAACCGGAACGACCGCAAGAAAAACAATTAAAAACTTGTTTGTTTTCCTCAACAAAGAGCGATGGATGCTTATCCTCATGGAACGGACAAGAGCCATTCCATTGACGTCCTTTTTTTGCGAGCGGTGTGTATTGACCGATAACATCAACAATATTTATTTTCGACCGTACTTCATCAATGAATGATTGCGGAATTCTACTCGCCATGCACACCCCTTTCCAAACAATAAAAGTCGCAAACGACGTCGTTCGCGACCTAATCTTCGTATATAAAATTATACGTTCAATATTTTAATTTGTCAAGCCCTTTGATTTTTATTAAATCGCTTTATAGCAACGTTTTAAGCATATCAGGATTTCAAATTTCGTATATTATGTTAACTTGATGTGCAACTTGATGTGCAACGGAACATGTCAACCCAAAATGGAAAATTTGTATTCTTTTTGGCGGTTACTTTTGAATTTTATGCCTGTTTATATCTGATCTGGTGCGGTTTCTAGACTTTATTACATCTTATGAGATTTGTCTTAAAGCTTATTTTTGATCACGTGCTCAATTACATTTAATCCTTCTTTCCTGTTTTTATCATTGCGTTCATCTGACACTACACTGCTACTAAAAACTTAATTGTTTTCTTACTATGTTTAGCAACGTTTGACTAGTATATTGAGTCACATGGATTCATTTGGGCAAGTAAGAGTAATTTACAAGAAAAAACATGGCATACATCAAAAATTAATTTATTATCTGTTATAGTCTTCTGGTGATAGAAATTATTAACACTTGATTTTTACATTTTGACCTTTTAATTAGCCAGTCGCTCTTGTTTAATATACATAGTCAAAATGTATTGAGTTGCCACTTCCTCGATTGATTTTGTCACTAGACATTGTGTGGCTGTGTGTTTGGATTATTGTCAGGCAAATCTACTCGTCGATTAACCACATCAGTATTTTATCATCCACAAAAATCGCTAACTTTCTTAATTGATAAGTTAGCGACTTTCTCCTTTTGACCAACATTCTTGACCAACTGATCTAGTGATAGTCTTTAAAACATTTGATACAAAGTACATTGAAATGAGCCGTAGCGCCACCTATGACTCCTAGCAAAACAGTTTTATACGGCGTCTATACTAATTAATCCCACGATCATTAGCTCTGTCAAAAGTTAAGAGTAGTCATCTTTTGTTGTTTTTGTTTATCATCTCAACAACTAATCCGACCGGCATTAAGACGTAGGTCCAAAGCCAATCATTAGCTGCTGTAAACTATCTGATGTGACACTAGTCAGCACTTTTCTTAGAGTCTCGGCTTCTATCTGTTACAGCATAAGCACCATCCTCATCTAAGATAGCCACCGTATTAACTTGTTTGCTGTAACTAGAGTATCAGGCCAAAATCTAGCAATTGGTATAAGGCCCAAACACTTGTGCAATTTTAAAAAAAAGGTAATAAAATAAGAATCAGACTTCCATGGACTTTGTGGTCGCCCTATTTGTTTCATCCCTAAAATGTTAATATAGCTTTAGTCTGTATAACCATTATTGAGAAAATATTCCTGCATTGCAATAGATGTATTGGTTTTGTAATGATTCATGAGTTCAATTGGCGAACCTTCAAAAAGAACTTTTCCGCCATTATCCCCCGCGCCCGGGCCCATATCAATCACCCAGTCAGCTTGACCGATAAACCGCAAGTTGTGTTCCACCACAATTATAGTCACTTGACGTTTCACAATTAGTTTTTTTAACAAATTGATGATTTGTTGAATATTTGATTCATGTAAACCACTTGTTGGTTCATCAAGCACAATGGTAGTACTACTGTTGTGCAGTAAATTCTTTGCTAATTTAAGTCGTTGTAATTCGCCACCTGAAAGTGTATTTAGTGATTGACCTATGTGTAGATAGGCAAGTCCACACTCTTGAAGTATTGCTGTTACATTAGAAAATTCAGGAAAAACGTTGGCGAATTTGGTCACAGGAAAATTTAACACTTCGTGAATATTAAATCCTTTCACCTTCAAAGCTAAAGTCTTGCTTGAATAACGGCTCCCGTGGCAAGCCTCACAAACCGAAATTTCGTCACCCAGATACGCCAGATCCAATTTCACAAAACCTAGACCCTTACATACTGTGCAAGCGCCTTTACCATTATATGAAAACAATGATTGAGAAGAACCAGTGATTTGTGAAAACAATTTTCTCAATTGATCAAATTCATCTAAATAAGTTAAAATATTCGACCTACTGCTTGTATGAATTGGTTTTTGATCTAATACTGTGACGGCATCCTGTGATTTAATAAAGGCATGTAACAATGAACTTTTACCCGAACCAGCTGGCCCAGATACTACTGTAAGCGCCTTTTGAGGTACGTCAACACTCACATCGACTAAGTTGTGAATATTTAAATGATGCAAACTAACAAAATTTTCTTTCAATAAACTTTGATTATTCACCAAGCCAGGATGACTAAGTGATTTTCCAGTTATCGTGCCACTGGTAAGTAGTTCTTGATACGTCCCCTCGAATGTTAAATAGCCACCATTTTCACCAGCCTCTTCACCTAAATTAATAACATTATCTGCCTTTTTGATAACGTCTGGATCATGATCAACAATAACGACTGTATTACCTTTTTTAGCAAGTAATTTAAAAATTTTGTTGATACCGATTAAATCATGTGGGTGTAATCCTACACTTGGTTCGTCGAATATGTATAGTACCCCTGATAAAGCGCTATTAAGATGGTTAGACAATTTAATTCTTTGCCCTTCACCACCAGAAAGTGTACTTGTACGGCGATCTAAACTTAAATAAGAAAGTCCAACCGTTATTAAATTGTCAATTTTTAAATTCAAATCTTTTAGTACAGACTCGATATCCGTATCAACGATTTTCCCCAACCATTTTTTAAGATCAATAAGCGGCAACGCACTGCATTCGGCAATTGTTTTACCATTAAGAATAGCTGTACGAGCTGCTTCATTAAGTCTCGTGCCGTGACATGTCGGACAAGTAATTGTTTGAGTAATGGCGCCAATCTCTTTACTGTATTTGCCATCTTCCTGGTGAAAAAAAGATTTTTTTATACGTGGTATGAGGCCTAGATATTTGGCTGTTTTATGCCATGATTTTGTTGGATGGTCAGGCGTCTGTTCTTCGCCATATAAAAATAATTGGAACGTATCTCTTGACCAATCTTTCAACGGTAGCGCATTGTCAAAAAATCCGGATTCGGTATAACGTGTTAAGCGCCAGCCACCAGGTTGAAAAGTTGGGAACTGAATGGCGCCTTCATTTAAGGATAAATTGGTATTCAAAAGTTTAGCGTTATCGATTTCTTGAATATAACCCAATCCTTGGCAATCAAGACACATACCAGATGGATTATTAAATGAATAAGCCATTGAATATCCTATAAATGGTTGCGCTTTTCTAGAAAATAATAAACGCAGCGCTGTATAAATTTCTGTGAAGGTACCAACAGTGGACCGCGCATTGCCACTGATATTTTTTTGATCAACAACAACAGAGAAAGGCAAATTTTGAATCGTATCAACATTTGGTTTATCATATTTTGGGAGTAGTTGTTGAATATAGGCACTATAATTTTTGTTTATTTCTCTTTGGCTTTCTGATGCGAGTGTATCAAATACTAATGACGACTTTCCTGATCCAGAGACACCTGTTATCACTGTTACTTGATTGATTGGAATCTCAACATCTATATTTTTTAAATTATTTGTTTTAGCACCTTTAACAACAATTCTATTTTGTGTCATTACTTAACCTTCTTTCTCGAAGCTCTGACACAAATTTCTCAGATAACTTTGCAAATATTTGCTGTTCTTCATTTGTTAAACTAGCTTGAGCGTCCACAAGTAATTCATTGTGTTTATTATCTGTTTCTGTTAAAAAATTTTGACCCTTTTCCGTTAAATCCGTAATCATTTCACGTCTATCGAGTTGATCGGGTTTTTGACTAATATAGCCTAAAGTATGCAATCCCGCCAAATTTTTAGAAAGTTTCGATTTGGATATCCCCAAATGCTTGCTAAGTTCTTTTGGTAAGTAAGCTTTTATCCTCAAAAGGCTCAAAATATCATATTGTAACCAACTCACTGCTTCAGGATTCACTAGGTTCCTTTCAGCCACTAATTCACATTGTAATTCTGAGAGTATTTTTTTTAATTTGTTATCCATAGTAACCCTTTCAAAAAGCGCATAGTTTCTAAATAGAAACTATGCGCTTTTTGAAATTATAAATCAAGCTATTGTGACATTAACGATACAAGTTACTGCTGATGTTGTTACAAATGGCTCACACTACACGAGTGCTGAATTTAAATATTTAAATGCCCAAATGCTTCACTCAAAAGGCGTCGTTAAGACACCGGGCGTATGTCATTAACCCAATCTTTATGGCTACTGAGTACAGATAGTTTGTTCAGAAAAGTTTGACGAAAGTTTTCAATACCATGTCCTTTTGCTTTAGAAAAAGCTTGTTCGCCAGCAATATTGAGATAACTAAGTGAAAATAAACTACTCGTCCAGGCATCGTAACCAGCACCCAGTAAAGTGGCCATTAAAGCACCGACTATATCACCAGTCCCCACAAAGCGATCCAACAAAGACACACCATTATTAAGTTTGACACATTGATTACCTTTAACGACAATATCTATTGGGCCTGTGGCAACAAACACCGTTTCTGGCTGTTGCTTAGCTACCATCTTTAAGGCGTGAATTAGTTCAAAGACTGTATTGTCTTGGTTGTCCTGTTCTGATCTATCTATTCCACGAGCGGACGTAGGTAATCCAACAATCCGTCGCATCTCAGAACTATTTCCTTTAATAATAGCAGGATGCGTACTGATTATCTCATTTCCTAAATCTAATCTTTGTTGGGTAATACCATAGCCAACCATGTCAACCACCGTTGGTTTTTTCGTTTGATAAGCCAGTTGACTGGCTATTTTTAAATTTTTTTCATGGGTTTCACTCATACGCCCCATATTCAAAAATAAAGCATCTGTTGTCTGGAATAAAGAACGAAATTCTCGACTGTCGCCACTCATAATTGGTTTCCCACCAATGTATAGAATGCTATTTGCAACTGTCTCGATAGTGATGTCATTTGTTATACAATGAATGAGTGGTGAACTTTTTAAAGGTAAAATAGTATCAAAGGTCTTTATATCTATTTTTTCCATGTTTCAACCTACAAATACAAGGCGAATTTTCCGAACAGCTTTAATTTTCAATAAATTAGTAATGACAAAGTAAGCAATAACAGCACCGATAATTGTTGCACCAATAAAACGTGGCGTATACACGAACCAATACATATTCTGCTGTTGTCCTGTGTACCAAATCATTACAGGATAAGAAATCAATGATCCAATAATGCCAGTTCCTAAAAATTCTCCAAGCATAGACCAATAAATGCTTTGTCCATATTTGTATAGTAATCCTGCACCAGCAGCACCAAAAACAGCCCCTGTTAAAGCAAGTGGTGGAATACCCAAAATTAGCATTCTGATGATACCAGTCACAAATGCCATAACAACTGCATAAAGTGGCCCTAAAAAGACGCCAGCTATAATGTTCATAACACTTGACATTGGAGCCATACCCTCTATTCTAAAAATTGGTGACAATATCACGTCCAAACCAATCATGACAGCTACTATTATTAATCTTTGAATATCTACATTTTTATTCATTTTTGTCTCCTGCATATTTGTAATGCCTATGTGAGGTTCAATATTTTGTGATCGTTTTTTCTTTTGAATCTATTCTTTCGTCACAACTTTATGCAGTTCTTTAAGTAAATTAGGCACTTTTTGCGCAATATTGATAGCCTGCATAATTTCACTTACCACTGCAACGCCAACAATACCAGTTTCTTCAAGGTGCTTTATTTTCGCCTCCTTAATACCTCCAATTGCAATCACTGGTATAGAAACATTTTGGCTTATTTCCCGCAATGTTTTTATAGATGTGTGTTGTGTGACAACCTTTGTTTGGGTCGGATATATCGCACCGACGCCGATATAATCAGCTCCTTGTTTTGCTGCTTCCTGTGCGCTCTGCACGCTTTTTGCTGATACACCAATTATTTTATTCGGCCCTAACAGCTTTCTAACAACATTAATTGGTAAATCACTATCACCAACATGAACACCATCAGCTCCAACTGCTAGACAAATATCCACACGGTCATCAATGATTAAAGAAATATCGTATTTATCCGTAATTAATTTAACCTTAACGGCTAAATTAAAATAGTCACGCGAAGAAAGTTCCTTTTCCCTTAATTGTACTAGTGTGACCCCGCTCTTACATGCCAGTCCTACCCGATTCAAAAAATCCTCATCGCAAAGCCCCTGTCGATCAGTAACCAAATATAATTTCAATATCTTTTTCACATTCATATTTCAATTCCCTTTTTCAGATCATATTTTGAATAGCATCTAGTTCCAGTGTTTCGAGTAATGGTTTAGTTTCATAAAAACTACGGCCACTAGCTATGACTGACAGAATCCCACGTTTTGGAAACGTTTTTAACAGTTCAATCATTTCCACGCTAACTTTTAGATCGTTATTGGGACAAAGCGTGCCGTCTAAGTCAAAGAAAACAATTTTGTTATCGTTCATAATTCAGCTCCTTTTATATTCTCTAGGAAAAACGAGGACTTTTCTAAACTGTTCAATCTTTGATCACACGCGTATCTCTCAAAATTAGCTAATGATTAAAAAATAATTACCAGAGTCGTAAAATAAAAACGCAGTATTGAATGAATAACATCACGATCAGAATAATCATCCAGCCACCAAATTTTGCTGGAAACCGTTCATAGTAACTTCGTTTTTCTCCTTCCTCAAAACCATGTGAAGTCATAGCCATGGCCAAATTATTGGACCATATCAATGACTGGGTAATCGCTTTAAAATATAGCTTTGGAGACCAAAAATGCAACACTTCTCCTCGCATCATGCCGACTGCACGAATCGTCTTCACAGCGTGTATAATTTTAGGAATAAAACTAAAAGCGCCTAATATACCGTAGACGAAGGTAGCAGACATTTTGACATTTTGCTCCAAAGAACGTAGTAATTTGTATAACACCATAGTCGATATAAAAGCTGCGCCCAAAAAAATATACACTCCGACACGAGTCGTCATGACCAAAGCAAAATGTACCCGCTGTTCTTTGCTTCCGGTACCAAAAAAATAGAACGAAGTAAATGATCCAATGGCCGGCAGTATACTTACAATCAACAATCGAGCAAAGTTCTTTGCAAAATTCCCAGTTATCAATAAAATTAATAGACTCATTACAATCAAGATTAAATTGAGATATACTGATTTTGTGAAAGCTATTTCAAAAGAGATAAGTAAGACCAATACTAGTTTTTGAGTTTCATTCATCAACATATTTTCTCCTCATAGCGCAGGCCACTTGTATCGAAATGAACGTGATAGTCAACATATTTTGCAATGCCATGTGTTTGGTGCGAAATCATAATGACGGTTTGATGTAAATCATCAGCGACCTCCTTAATAGTTGCCATAACATGTTGAATAGACATCTTATCCAAGCCCGCCAAAGGCTCATCTAATAATAATATTTCTGGAGAAATAACTATCATAATTAATAATTGTAATTTTTTTTTGCTGCCCGCCTGACAATTCATACACGCTATGCTCTGATAGTCCGTCAAGATTTAGCCGGTCGATAACTTTGGATATTTTGTCTTTAGTCCAGTATCCTTTGAAACGACTCTTTGATCTAGCTTGCTCAAGTTCTTCTTTTACTGTAATGTTTAAAAATTGATTCATTGCGTTTTGAAAAACTAGCCCCACTAAACGTGCATATTTCTTAAAAGGTAAATTATTAATCGCTTGCTCTTCGTAGCATAATGTTCCTTGAAAGTCATGCAATCTCGCAAAAGTTAATAACAAACTTGACTTACCAATACCATTTGGTCCAGTAATTAATGTTATTTTATTTTTGGCCCACTTAAAATCACTATTTTTTAAAATAGGCATGATGCCATTTTTCAAGGTCACATCAACCATATTGAATGATAATTCATCTACTTCATTGTGAACCTTTAACAGCTGTGGACTATATTCATTAAATATATCCTTAATTTCATTTTTGCCTGCTTGATAAAGTGTTTTATTTGCTATGCGAAAGACATCCGTCATCAGCGACTGATAACCACTTGTATCATGATCAGAAACTAGAATGCCATGTCCACGATCAGCTAACTTTTTCAACAATAACTGCAATTCTTTTCGATGCACGAGATCAACCGCTGCAAAAGGTTCATCTAACAAAATGATTTCGGCGCCCATAGCCAACGTTTCAGCTAAAGCCACTTTTTGCAATTCCCCACCTGATAGATGAGCTAAATCACTATGCCTCAGTGGTTCAATACCAACTTCAATTAATGCTTCATTGATTCGTTTATCTATTTCTTGCTTTGATAGAGACAAATTTTCAAGTGAAAAAATTAATTCATCTTCCACACGATCCATTGCGAACTGTTGATCGGGATGTTGAAATAACATAGCTACTTTTCTCGATCGAAAATTAGCTTTAATTGTTGCGATATTATGTTTATTTAATAAAACTGTTTCTGACAATTCACCACCATACTTGGGATACAAACCAGCTAGAGCAGTCATCAATGTAGACTTCCCACAACCTGATTCACCAACTAATAAAATAAATCGTCCCGGTTGTATGGATAGCGTAATATCTTTTAAAATTAATTGGTCATCAATTTTAATATCTAAATGGCTAGTTTTTAAAATCGTCATTATTGGTCATCCTAACATCACTTTTTTAATAACTTAGACTTTTCTAATAGATTAACAATCCAATAAACTAGTAGGCCAGCAAAAAAAGCAATTGAAATCCACCGTACAATGAACAATCCGATTAACATACTAATTCCAAACTGAAGATAGCCATCATGGAACAATGACCATACAAAAGTCACAATAGTTCCTGTAAGGGTCGACAAAATTAAACCTGTTTTCCAATTTTTATAGCCTGTTAATGTGAAACCTAACTCTGATCCAATTCCTTGAATAAAACCAGAAATTAAAGTCGCTACACCCCAGTAACCACCCAAAAGTGCTTCTCCTGTCGCACCTAGTAATTCACCAATTAATCCAGCCCCCATCCTTCTCAATAGATAGCTGGAAAGTGGCGCTGCCATCATCCAAGGACCAATTGTAATTGCAATTGTGTATTGATGTAATCCGAGTGGGACCAAAACAGCATCTAAAGCTGTGTATATCGGATCCATAATAAAATAAATGACACCAAAAGCAATACCTATTAATGCCATTAATATCACTTCTCGCAACGACCACCTAACCTTTGATTCAGATGAGATTTCTAACTGTTCCATAAACATATTCTCCTTTTGATTGAGGTCGTAAGCTTTGCTAATATACCGTTTTAGTAATAAGTGATCATAGAAAAAACCACCAACCACAAAAGAGAATAGTGATTGATGGCATCAAAAAATGTCTTAATCTAACTTATCTTCCTTCGCAGGTATTAACCTGACAGGTTCAATGGGTATAATCTCAACCTTACGGTACCCCAGATAAAATATTAAACTACGTGAAAAAGTATAACTCATTGTTTTCAAAAAGGCAATGCACTGATTCCTACTTTTTTTAATGTTTGTAATTATTTTGTAGTAGTGTTATTCTTAATTCATAAAATATTATATGTTGTCCACTAGGGGTGCCTTCTTGGCTGAGATGATGTTTACATCAGTCCCTTCGAACCTGATCTAGTCAACACTAGCGTAGGAAAGTGGCATTCTTTTATTTAATAAAGATGCTCTTTTTGCGCTCTTAACAAAGCGCTTTTTTTGTTGACTAAAAACCAATTATTAGGAGATATTATGTTGTTTTCAGAAGAATTACGTGCTCATGCACAACCAATTATGACTGCTATTCATGAACACCCATTTGTACGTGGTATCGCGACAGGATACGTTCCACGAGAAGCTTTAATTTTTTATGTTGAACAAGATTTTCAATATTTGAGTGAATTTATTAAAATTTATGCCACTGCAATTACAAAACTAACTGACCGTACCGAGATAAAATTTTTTGCGAATTCAATTGATTTTATTTTGAATAGCGAAATTCATCCACACCACGTCTTTTGCGATGTGGCCGGCGTTCAATATGAAATGTTACAACATGCAACACCAGCACCAAAAGCATATTTGTATGAATCACATATGTATCGTGCAGCTGATACAGGTTTACTGCTGAATATTCTCGCTGCTTTTCAAGCTTGTCCTTGGACGTACCATGAAATTGCCAGCAAGCAAGTTCAAGAAAAGGCTAATAATCAAGCTAATCCTTTTAAAGGATGGATTGATTTCTATGCCAAAACGGATGATGATTCTCAGACCACACTCTCTGATCAAATTTTCGATTGGATTGATCGTTTGGCATCAGAGGCAACATCATCACAACGTGAAGAAGCTATGCAATTTTTCTTAAAAAGTTGTGAACTAGAATGGCAGTTTTGGGAGCAAGCTTTTTACCAACAAGACTGGAAATTTAAATCAGTCATTGATTAAACAAATAAAAGTTGCCAGTATTCTTTAAAAAGTCTCTTTGGTGTCAAGCACTTAGTTTATTTAAAATTTCTGTTATCATTACAATACTACTCTGTCAATTCTATTTTTATATAAAGTAACAAAAACGTGTAAACTGTTTAAATCATTCTAGATTGCTCATAAGTCAATAACAAAGCCTATCACTCGTCAAAGTCAAACCAGGCGAATTCTAATGACAAAAACTAACCCATTTGGATTCGCAACGAAGTCTAGTAATGGGCTAACTAGACATAACTGGACTTCTTTCAAAAGTTATGGTGACGTTATAGCGATTGTTACAAAATACAATTTCACGATTTTAGAATTTTTTCTGGATTATTTATAGAGCTGTTATCGATAAGAAATGCTAATGACTCTGCCAATCAATTTATTTTTTGCCACCTCTTCAATTGAAAAAAAGCTGATTATTGAAGTTTGTGCAATGATGAATAACCAAGCTCTCGGATATAAAGTGATAAGACTCTTTTCGCATTATTTTTATTGTATTTATCAGTATTTTGAGGTACTTTATTTCCGATTTCATCAAAAAAAGCACCAGTCACATTTTCAAATTTTTCATTCAAAGCCAGTAAGCTACCCACCGGTACAGAAGTATTCGTCAGAGACTTTGTATACGCCATCAGATTGCTTTTTACATCCCCAGGGAAAAAGCTATTAATAGTGGTCTTCTGTGCTGCCAATTGGTCAACCAGTACCTGTACTAATAGCATTTTATGAGTAATTGCCCATGTGGCGCGCATCAATGCGTTAAATTGTTGTTCACAAATCGGAGCCATTGCAATAGCCTGTGGGTTTCCCGTGACAATCAATACTCGACTTCCTCTTAATACTTTTAAAAGAGCTATTGTCAAATAATAATGGGCTAACAAGTTGTTATTAATATTATCTTGACTGTTAGTTGGATAAATACCGGCACTATGGATCAAGACATCTATCCGCTCTGTGTTTTTCAAAATAAATTCAACAACTTTTTGACGTTCTGAATTGATTGACAGATCACCAGCAACATACTTGACATTATTACCAAGACTAGTTTGGGCTAATTGCAACTTGTGCTCATTACGGCCAACCAAAATCACTTGATTATTAATTGATAAATCTCGCGCTATGGCAAATCCAACACCAGATCCACCACCAGTTATCACAATATTTTTCATTCAGTATTTTACCTTTCATAACTATTATTTTATCAAAACCAATCCATAATAGCTCAAATAGAATACTAAACGCTACTATTTTCGCATGGGGTGACGTCATCTCAAAAAAACGAAATGGCACTGTTATCATTTGAATGAAGATAAAGTTCTCGCAAAAAATAATGTGTTCAAAAAAGTGAAAGGACAATTTATCTATTAGCTAAATGCGTTTATTTGAATTATTATAACGACGAGTACACGTTTAAGTCCATCTAAATACGTTCCGTTTTCTCGACACATTACTTTTCCAGCAATGATTTAGATATTTCGTTTTTTTACGTTTTACGTCATTAACGATGTTAATATTACCAACCTTAATTTGTATGAAATATGCTGTTTTGACAGTTGTTTGATAAGTTCTCATTTAGTACTATATAATATCAGAACTAATAAAGTATCATCATAATAGTTATGATTTAAACGGTCATAATCTAATATAAAGGATTGTTTTTGATACAGCGTATGCCATTTTTGACTAGTTGAAGCAGCATAAAATAACGGGGCCGAAATACTAGTTGACTGGAATTTATTAAGCGGTTTACCAGACATATTATAACCACTACTTATTTTTTCAAATGAACTAAAGAAATTCATCAACTTGATCAATATTTGATTTTCTTTACTACTTCTATCTTTATCAAGCGCTAAGTTATAGGGAATTCTAAATGCATTATAGTAATAATCATCATCGTGCTTGTTGAGTTTAACGTTTTTACCATAGGCTAAAGATTTCACTTTGTTATCGTTTGTCACCTGTATAAAATCTGGTACCAAACCAACGTTGCTCTTAAGACTGGCTTGATAAAGGCTGTCAAGCATTTTATTTTTAATTGTCAACCATTGAGAATTTTGTGAAAACTCGTAAAACTTATCAAAAAACGAAGGTAGAACATCAGAAGTTCGCATTAAGTTTTGGTACTTGGAAGAACCATCCGCCCAATTACCAACCGTCAAAATATTATTATTGTAATTCACGTTGTACTTCAAAATATCATCCAAAATTTGTTTTGCAGCACTTTCATAGACAGATCTATGCTGTGACCATTTTTCAGATGCTAAAATTAATGCATAAGCAATGTAAAGATCCCCATCGGTTGCATTATTTTTTAAATCTGCTTGTTTTTGTTGCTTAGCGCCATTAGTATAACGCCATGACATGAGATACGTTCCCTTAACACGATGATGTTTGTAGTAAGTATACAGGTCATAAAACTGATTTTCTGAAGATTTATCTTGATCATTTAATACAGAAATTAACATGCCATATCCCTGTGCCTCAGACAAAGCGACGCCATTTTCACTACGGGATGAGGTATTCACGTATCTTCCTTGAGGCGTTTTAAAAATATATTTATGCTGCCACTGACTGTAGATTTCTTGTTTATTATGCTCTGAACTTTCATTTTTGACATATTGCACTGAAAAAACAAAAAGTAAAATCACAATAAAAAACCAGACAAACGATAAAATTCTTTTAGTCATTTATAATTCCTTTAGTCACCAAATCTTTTGGTTTTGTACCATTTCGTACCGTCTCTATGTAAAATATGATCTAAAAGTACGGAAATAACTGACACCACTGACACAACAATAAAAAGTTGTGCATAAGTTATATAAGAAATAATTGCTACTAATAGATTTTTTACAGTCAATTGTCCAAACTGACTCGCAAGTGCTATATTGATTTGTAATAAGTAAATGCCAACCATCAAAAACCAATTTATCATCAATAAATTTGCTAGCTCAACGTTATTACTACCAATTGTAAATAAAATATGAACACTCGGATTGAAAATGCTAATCCCCCAAGTCACCATATTAACCACAAATATCACATCAGAAATGACAATCGCAGCATTGAACCAAAAAAATGTACTAATATAATAAAAAACTTCCCACTTTATCCGCCAAACACTTCGATCAAATAAATGTTTGAAATTATCCAAAATCACCTGATAATTGCCCTTAGCCCAGCGCTTGCGCTGCTGATAATATGCTGACAAAGTCTCAGGCTCTTGTTGAAACGCCTCAGAATTATGTGCCAAAGCAATCAATTTACCGCTTTGCATAATTTTAAATGAAATGGCTGTATCTTCAGTTAATGCGCCATTGTCCCAACCACCAATCTGCTTAACAAAACTTGTTTTGATAATAAAATTTGTCCCTGGTATTCGCCCAATTTTGAACAGATGCCATAAGCCAACATGATGAATTCTTTGTGTATTGACAATTTCTAAATTAATACACCTTGTTAAAAAATTTTGTTTATAATTTCTTGTTTTATTTCTACCAAAAACAGCCGCATATTTTTCTGGATTTTCCAAGGATTTCTCTACTAAAAAGTGAAGTGCGTTTTTTTCAGGCATTGCATCTGCATCGTATACACAGATCCATTCACCTGTGGCAATTTTTAAAGCATCATTCAATACGCCTGCTTTTCCACCAGTCCCCGTTCTTTGAATAACTGTCGCATCAATATGTTGATACTGTGGTAACGACACAACACTCTTTATTTGATCATAGGTGTCATCTTCACAGTTGTCGGCATACAATAACAGTTCTAACTGTTCTTTAGGATAATTTAAATTTAATATAGCTTCAACAGTTTGGGCAATCACAACGTCCTCATTGTGGGCAGGAACGACGACTGTTACCTTAGGGTAAGTTGCTAGTCGAAAGACTTTTTGCCTTTCTTTTTTTATACTTGTTAGCCAAAAATGAGTGGCACTAAATAGAATCATCAGCCCAAGTCCAGTCGCAATCCAAATCGACATAATTGCTAACACCATAATTATTTGACTAAAATTCATCTTCTGACTCCAATTTAAAAATGTCAATCACTCTGTAATAAATTATCCATAAACAAACAAAAAGAATAACAAAACTAATAAAAAAAATGCCCGTCACTAGCCATGAAATCAATACAAAAATGCTTTCTGTCATTTTTTTAATCCTTATAATAAGTATTCATCAATTAAATCGGTCTCTTGTTTTCGATGTAGCTTTTTCAATACGTCATCAAATTTTAATGGTTCCCGCTGATTTAGTTTTAAACTGGCAAATTGATAACGTAATTCCTGTTTTTTACCATTAAGTTCAAAATATGTGTCATTAAGTTGTTGTCGCGTTTCAAGATTTAATGAGTTAACTTCATCTTCTTTAATTCGTAGACTAACGATAATAAATTCACTATGACCGAAATAAAAGATACGTTCGCTAGGAAGCCGATTTTCTTTTAGTAATGTTGATATATCTGAAAGCACTTGGAACAATTGATTTTGATTTGCATACTCCCGTTGTTCGTAGTATGGCAGAGAAATTAATGTTAGTACAACGAGTGGTTCACGATCAGAAAATTTGCCAACTATTTTGTCATAATATTTTCTAAGTGATGCTTGCGTTGGTGTTTTGGTGACCAAATTTTTCTTTTCCATTTTACGCATGATCAATTTTCTATTATTAATTAATGTATTACGACTCAAAACTTGTGAGCGCATAACTACACTAATGGTAGAAAAAAAAGGAAAGGTCACAAGTAGCAAAGTTTTGATTACACCGCTAACTTGCGAACCAATATTCAAAATTAGGGCGATACCAACAAAAACAATAATAGTTACTAACCATACTAAAATAATACGATCAATAAAGAATCCTGTAATAATGCCCAGCAACATCATAACTGCAATTGGAATCATTAGGTATTTATCTAATAGTCCAACCGAAATTGTGATTGTTAAGATAACAACAATAAACAAAAGAATCAATGTTTCTAGCGTTAATGTTTTACTTTTATATTTCATTTTATAAATTACCTACTCAACTATTGGAAATGATGATAAATAATATCCAAAATTTTTTCAGATGCTTTTCCGTCGCCATAGGGATTTTTAGCACTGGCCATTTGTTGATAAACATCTTTATCCTCTAACAATAAACGCATATTTTTTTGAACATTATCAGACTGTGTGCCAATTAATTTTAGAGTACCAGCCGCTACTCCCTCTGGTCGCTCTGTATTGTCTCGTAGTACCAAAACCGGTTTCCCAAGCGATGGCGCTTCTTCTTGCACACCACCCGAATCTGTCATAATGAAGAAACTACGCGCTGCAATATTTTGAAAGTCAACCGTATTTAGTGGTGGTAGCAAATGAACTTTATCAACGTCATCAAAGTAGCGATGAGCAACCTCTTGCACATGTGGACTCAAATGAACTGGAAAAATAACTTCAACATCTTCATATTGCTTAATCACATTTTTGACCGCACTAAAGACTGACTCCAATCCATTTTCTTGATTTTCGCGTCGATGCATTGTTAGCATAATGATACGATGACCTTTTTCAATTTTATCTAACACACTATGGTTATATTCTTTATGAACAGTATAATTTAATGCATCAATCGCAGTATTACCAGTTACAAAAATATGTTCACGATTGTGATGTTCCAAAAGCAAATTTTCTTGACTCTGAATCGTTGGCGCAAAATACAAATCAGCAAGTGTGTCAGTTAATTGACGATTCATTTCTTCTGGGAAGGGTGAGTATTTATGCCAAGTTCTTAGCCCAGCTTCCACATGACCAATAGTAATTTTATGATAGAATGCACTAACACTGGCAGCAAAAGTTGTCGCGGTATCACCGTGAACTAAAACAATGTCCGGCCTGTCGTTATCCAAAATACCGTCCAATGTTTGAATAACATCAATTGTTATGCTTGACAAACTTTGTTCATTTTTCATCAAATTCAGATCATAATCAGGGACTATTTTAAAATCATTAAGCGCTTGATCCAACATTTCTCTATGCTGTCCCGTCACAACAACAATTTCTTGAAAATGATTGTTTTTTGCCATTGCCTTAATAATTGGCGCCATTTTAATTGCTTCTGGTCTCGTGCCAAAAACAAACATTACTTTAATTGTATTTTTCATATACTCTCCTATGTCATAAAATAAATTTGAAGTTCTCATTATTTTTTTTAGACTCTATACACGTAAATTGCTAGCCGATGATAAACGTTAAACATTTTAGATATCATTATATCACTATTAGTATAAAAAAATAGTTTTAATAACTTATATTTAGTCTTGCCGTTTGATAATAATGTAAAAACACTACAATTTTACAAATATAGCATTAAACCAATAGGACAGTTAATCAATAGCATTTTGTAACTCTCAATTATGTTGTCATCCTATTAAAGCTTAATTTCATTAAGATAGTGAATCGCTCTCATACAGTCATGTTTTAATCATCAACTGTTCTAAATTCTAAACTGACAGGCTTAAAACTCCAGTAAAATAATCAGCTACCAAAAATGAGTAGACTAAATTCAGTTTGTTACCAAATCTAGTCTACTCAGCCAGTGTTCAAAATTATTTTTGCATTATATCTTCTATTTTCACATTTTAATCCAATTTTTGCCATTCTTGGAATTAAAATAGAATTGATCTTGTTTTTTAGGATAAAATGACATGTGTCTATCACTTATTTTTTTAACACCTATCTTAACTTTAGTTTGATTAGGTATGCCCAGCTCCTTCATAACATACATATTACCCGGTAAATTATCAAATACGACTTGACCATCCAAATTAGAATAACGAATTAACGGCGCACCATCTCTCTTCAGAGTCACTTTTCCATTTTTGGAGAATAATTGGTAACCTATATCAGCAATAGGCTCTCCATTTTTGTTAAGTCGGTAAAAAGCAAAATTGAATTTCTTTTTTGATAATTTCATCATCACAATTTTTCGATAGAGTAAAAAGAACTGACCAATTAGCAACAACACAACACCAATCAGAATTATGCCTTGTTTCAGAGTATGCCATTTATTGGCGGTATCAATTTTCTTTGTCATATCTGCTGTGTAGGGTACCCGATATCCGGTCACCAACAGTCGATGAGAATTAATCATATATGGTGTACATGTCAAAAGCGTAACTAAATCTTTGTTTGGTTCAATTTTTAATCCTTGATAATCCTCAGGTTTAACAATTTGAATTTTAAAAACCTTATAGGCTAATTTTTTATGCAATACTGTTAAAACAAAAATATCATTTTTTTTAACTTTATTGAGGTTTGTGAATAAAACCCGCGATGCTAATCCACGATGAGCTGAAATAACACTATGCGTCCCTTCCCCACCAATCGGAAAAGAAGTGCCTTGCAATACTGTTGCGCCATAATTGAGTGTTTCTTCGTTGGTAGTATCAAAAAGAGGTATATCTAATCCGATTTTTGAAATACTAATTTTTCCGATTAAGTGCTTTTTTAGGTCAACGTGTTCATTATAAGTGGACCCAGAAAAAGGATCACTACCTGCCACGATACCATTTTGACGCAATTTTGCATTTTTCTTACGCATACTGGCTTCTTTAGACCAAATATTTTTATTTGTTTGAGATTGTAGGGTCTTAATACGTTGTTCATCAATAAAATGATTAAGCGCACCAACATAAAATGGATACAACGCAACCAAAAATCCGATTAAAAAAATAAGATTTAAAATAAAATTTTGCTTTGTTCTCTTCTTCTTAGTCATTTTTTTGATTACTTTCTAGTATTATTTGATAATGACTTCGCTTTGTCTTTTTTAAATAAAATCGTTTGTAAGTCAACTTTTTCACATAAGCGCAAAATGGTTTTTCATTTGTCATAGAATTTTCAATTAAAATTTGATACTGTCCTCCGGACAATTTGCCAAAGTTAACTTGGCCGTTTTTATCACTAGTTGCTCGATACATATCGCCCTGCTGATTGAAAAGTGGTTTTCCATTTTTTTGAATCAGTCTAAAAGATAGATTCGGCGCTGGAAGATGATTTTGATAAATATAGAATCGCAATAAATAAGAGCGTTTGGCAGCTAATAGTTCAATTATTTCTCGTTTCAAAATATAACAAATAATCGCAAGAACAGTCACAAGTAGTACCAATAAGACTAACAGATTTTTGGTTTGATATTGCGAGGTTTGCTTTTCTTGGTGGTCAAATGCTGATTTGCTGAGGGGAACCCTTTTACCAGTGATCAACAGTCGGTGAGTGTTAATCATGTATGGCGTACACGTCACCAAAGTTGCCAAATCTTCGTTTGCTTTTATACCAACATCATTTAAATTCGAAGGCAGTACAACTTTCTTACTGACTACTTGATAAGCTAATCGCTTGCCGTACACTTTGAAAAAAAACTTATCACCTATCTTTAGCTTATGTAAATTGGTAAACAACAATTGACTAGTCAAACCACTGTGACCTAAAAGCACAGTATGAGTGTTATTACCGCCAACAGGATATGAACTGCCAGGCAACAATGTGATACCTTGTTGCAATAAACTTTCAGTTGTTGTATCAAAAATTGGTAAACTTAGTGATATTTTGGGAATAAATATACTACCTAAGGCATGTTGCCTATAATAAGACTGATCTTCCTTTGGCACATTTTTTAGAGATGTACCAAGAATATTTTTGACTGGAGAAATTCCTAATTGTTGATTTTCTTCATTCTTTTTCTTATTCGCTGCGATTAGTTCTTTTAACTTCTTATCACTTGCTTTTTGATTAATCTGATTAACTGAATTAACCTCTCTTTGCGCAACATAATTATTAACAGCATTGGCAAAAAAAGGGTACATAAATATCATAAAGCCAATCATAAACATAATGGCAATAAACAACTTCAATGAAATATTCGTTCTATTATGATTCATCTTTGACATGTTCTTATTTCCCTTTATAATTTGCCAAACTAAACGCCATTAAGGTATTTCTGAGAAGAATGTCACACTTGATCTGATACTACTTTGATAAAAAAAGCGCGCACCATTATCATGATTTGCACTTTCTAGAGATGAATTAAATGTTTTGTTCTTTCTTATTACGTTTGTTCCAAAGATAAGCAGCCCCCATCATCAATGCGCCAATTATTAAGAACAAATAAATACCTGAACCACCTGTTGATGGCAAAATACCTTTTTTGATGTTCGTGATTGTAATCAACTGACTTGCACCAAAGCTTCCCTTTGTCACTGTGAACTTAACAGGTGCTGTCAAAAGTGCATAGCCTTCTGGTGCTTTTGTTTCAACCAAGGCGTAACTTTGGCCATCTGACAACTTAGTTGAATATTCCAATCCTTTTAGTGATATCGCACCCTTCGAATCTGAAATATATGTTGTAGCACCATCAGCTGTTGCGGCCCAATTGTATGACCCATCAGAAGCTTGTGTTGCATAAGCAACCTTATCACCATTTGCATTCAACTTAACCAACTGGAATTCTGCATTAGCAAGTGTTTTACCACTTTGCTTATCTTGCTTAACAAAATTAATGCCACCAGTATAAATTTCTGGTCCCTGAGTTGGCGTTGAAGTAACGTCAGTGCCATTACCAATATTAAGTGTCGCCGTGTTGTTTAAAGCCTTGTCTGGTACTGCAGCGTTAGTTAGCGTTGCATCATAAGTAATAGTTAATTTCTTTCCTGCAGCTGCTTTCACAGCGGCAGTACTTGTATCAAAGGTAATTTTGAAGCCCTTACCATTTTGGTCATTAGCAGCACTTGGTTCAACCTTATAATCAGTGCCTTTTGTTAGTCCTGCAACTTGAACAGTTGACGCATCATCCTCGATACCTAAATTAGGTGTATCGACAACGTTAAATGTTGATTTATCAGCAATGTTCCAAGGTACAGCAATTTGTAGTTGATAACCAAATGTTTGACCAAATGTAGCATTGTATACCTTTGTACCATCAGGCAGCGTAACTTCTAAAGCAGTCTTGCTCTTGTCATTCAAATCTTTTGTAATAGCAGTTGATTTTTCGTTTTTTGGATAAACATGAATATTAGTATTGATCTCTGAATCAGATCCTGTCTTATAGATAGGTAGTGCCAATACAATTGGATCAGCTTTTTGCGTAATATCCGTTGGTGAATTCGTTTCAACAAATAAGTAAACTTTATCTTTATCACCATCTTTAGAAGCTAAATTTGAGAAAGTCACTGTGCCATCATCACCCTTAGTGACATCTTGACCCACTTGATTTGCATAACTTGGTGCTTTATCAACAGCATCTTTTTGAACAGCTTGAGTAGCTTCTTCAGCCGTTTGCCCACCTTTACGTAGCGCCAAATAATGATCTGTAACATCATAAGCTGTGAAAGTAACACCAGCTAGTGGTGTGCCACCAAAACTGCTATCAATATCACCTGTGTTGGTCTTGTTTGCCGGTACTTGGCCTTCATCAAACACACGCTTGTGTAATGTCACATTAACTGCGTCAGTTGAATCTGCTGATACATTAGCAACACCTAAAACTGCTGAAAGCAGTAATGGTAGCACTAGTAAAATTGTATTAGCCAATGTTGACCATGTTTTACGCTTCATTTGTATTCTCCCTTTTTCTTCCTATTTCTTTGTTTCATAAACAAAACTAATATCACCATCACCAAACCAATAACAGAAATAGAACCTATCGCCGCACCCGTTGCTGGTAAAGCTGGCAGTATAGTCGGCTTTTTTTGATAATTCAAGATGCGTGGTCGCGCATTTTTCATAAGATAGTCCGGCATAGTACCAGCTGAAATTTTTGATAATGGTTGCCCGTTAACAGTAATTGGTAAAACGTCATTGATACTGTTAACTGCGGGAATATTGACTTTAATTTGCTGAGCTGACTTTGAAATTTCAAAGTTTTTTAATGTTGCAACCTCTTCAAAATAATATTCTCCAGCAACTAATTTAGTATCATTCAAAGCAACTAAGCCATTTTCATCAGATACTATTTTTTTAATTGCGCTATCGTGTAACGGATTAGTTACAATTTGCCAATTATTGTCATTTGTAAGATATTCTCTTCGATTATTATTTAATCTATAAAAGACAAATTTCACCCCAGCTAATGGCGTTTCTTTTTGATCTAATGTTCGACCATATTTGAAAAAATATGGCACTCTTGTAACAATCGCAGACTTAGTATCAATTGTTAAAATATCTTGATGCACTTTTTGATCAGCTGGCACAAAAGCAATTGGATCGGTCATTTGTTCATAAACTAACCCATTGTTATCAAAATGTTTCACCTGCTCTTGAACGATTAAATAGGCTTTACCAATGCTTTTATCGGCATGAAAGATTGCTTGTCCATTTTCATCAGTTCTTTCAGTCTCAACCAATTGAACATTGTTTTGTTTAATATATTTTTCAATACCTTGATTAAGTGATTTTAGTGTTTGAAAATAATTTTCATCATTTTGATGTTTTTGATAATCATTGGTTAAATCGTATAATTTAAAAGTGACATTTGCACCCGGCATATAAGCCATTGGATCTGAACCATAAACACTTAATTGATGATTAAGCTTTATTGTTACCGAACTAGATAGATCCGCCTCGACATTTTTGTGTGACAGACTAAAACTTAACAGAACAGCTGATAAAATTGTTACAATAGAAATCATCATTTTTTTAATCATGACCGGTAACCTCGCTTAATTCTGAAAACATAATAGCCACCAGCAAGTGCCGCGATTAATATAAAAATACCTCCGACAATCAAATAAAGTTCATTACCTGATCCACCAGTAGATGGAAAGACAGTTTTATTGGTATTATTAACCGTTAGGCTAATCTGATTATTACCTGCATCATTTTGTAAAGTTGATTTCCAATCACCATTATTGTTAGTTACCTTAACGCTGCCATCATCAGAAATTACTACTGTAACGTCTTGACTAGTAATGTAGCCATCAGGCGCTTTTGTTTCTTTCAAAGTATATGTTCCTGATGAAAGATTTTCAAAAGTAAACGTCGCTGTTGGATCGGTTTCTTTATAAGATAATGTTTTGCCAGCAGAGTCAGTTAATGAGAATTTAGCACCTTTTAACGCATTACCAGTAGTTTTATCAACCTTATTAACTGTCAGATTAAATTGCTTCAAAGCATCATTTTTGACAAATCTAACAACATTATTCTTGTCAAGATTGTTTGATGTATCAGTCGCAATAGAAAAGCCATCTTTATAGCCATTACCATTAGCGCTTGGTGATGTCGCACTAATACCTTTTCCACTGCTTGACCATTTACCATCCTGCGATAATGTTATTGGATAAACCGTAGAATCAAGTTGATACCCAGTTGGACTCTTAGTTTCTTGAATAGTATAATCCCCGGGTGTCAGTTGCTGTAACTGATTACCTTTTAATGTGTAGGACTGCTTGCCATCTGCTGATTTGACAATAAATTCAGCGCCAGTGAGTTTATTGGTTGAATTACTTGCATACTTATCAATAATTAAACCATACTGTGTATTCGTGATTGTTGACTCATTCGTTTTGTTACTAATGCTTGAAACATAACCATCCGTAGCTTCACTAGAAACTTGGTAATTAAACGTATTGCCATTATTGTCATACGCTGGCAACCAAACAGATTGATTATTTTTATTCAATTGCTTAAACGTTTTTGTCCAGTTATCGCTCTGACTCAAAATACCAGAAGCTTGCCAATTAGTTGATTGGTTGTTCACTGTTCGTATTACATTAAAGTTAATACTATCTGGTCGCTTCGATAAATCAGCCAACTCTTGCCATTGCTTGGTAACCTTTATCGCAGTTCCAGGTGCTTTAGCAGAAGGAACCCCGAATTCGACAGCATTACTATCCTTTGTCGGTGTGAAGGTTGTTTTACCATTCATCTGATACCAGTAATCCGGTTGGAAATTATCCGACTCGGTATTCAAATGAACTTGATAGTGAATTTGAACTTCTTGGTCTTTACCGAGGTTCATATTGCTAACGGAGATACTTCCATTTGATTTGGTAACAGTTGGTAAATTCTGAACAACACTATTTCCAACACTTTTGACTGTCGGTGTATCATCACCGTATATAAATTGAGAACCTAGTGGATCTGAAATGGTCCCTTGGTTGACGGTGTTGAATTGGCTTAGGACATTTTTCGCCTGATTATTTAAGTAGGTAGTAACGTCCGAAGCACTGTTGGCATCTTGGTAAAGTCCAGATGAAGCAATTAAACTCATACGTGCTCTAACAGCCGCTTCAGTTAAATACGGATTAGTGGTACTTTGTGTATAACCAGTATCTGATCCAATTTGAATTCCTAAAGCATGAATCTCTGTCCCTTTATTTTGAGATATAAGTGACTCACCTAGTGTAGCTGGCCAAGTATCTTGAATTGTTTTACCAGAAACCTGGTAGGAATATTTACCTGTAATGTATCCCTGCGAATTTGTACTATAAAACTGAGATGTAAATCCTGGTTTATCAAGACTTGTGTCACTAAAATTTGTAGCATAGTCTGTACCATTTACTGTGGTTGCTTGAGTAACCTTATAAGAAAAAGTTGGAACGCCATCAGTCAATAAAATCATCATTTTTTGGTGATCATTTTTATCATCATCAAGCATTTTTTGACCTCTACGAATCCCCAATTGTGTAAATGTTCCACCTGAGAAAGTTGGAGATAAAGTTTTATTTATTTGCTCTATCTGACCAGATGTTGAAAGATTCTGCATCCCAACTTCCAGATACCCATTTGAGCCTGTAACATATCCTCCTGGACTGGAAAATCCGACTAGCCCAACATTAACATACTGAGCAATTCCAGCATCTTTGATAGCCTGTAAAAATTGTTTAACGCCGTCCCTAGTTGCCTGTGCTCTATTACTTTTAGTTGAGTTATTATTAGGTTCCATTGATCCCGACATATCAACTACTAGCACAATATCAATGGGTTTAATATTCTTAACTTCATTTCCCTTAACATTCAAATAAACATCATATAACCCAGGTGTTGCAGTCTCTTTAGCATACTTACGAATTTGGTAATCTGGGTTACTAGTATCATTACCAAATTTCAAATATGATTTTGATGTATCAGATGAATCACCATTCCAACTGCTATTCTTGTCCCAACCATTAGTAGTATCCCCACCTTGATGGTTGATTACAGTATTTTGTCCTGGAATAGTCCAAGAGTTAGTTGGCGAAATACCACTACTATTACTAGTGTATTGCGGTGTTATGTCGCTTGCTGCAAAAGCTGTCAATATTGGTTGCAAAAATGAACTCGTAATAATCGATCCCATCAATAAAGCAATTCCCAAGAAGTGAACAATTTTGTTGCGCAGATTCTTGTGAATATTTTTTTTCATAATTCTCCTCTCTAAGAACATTAATTGTTCTTTTTTATAAAAATTAATTCACAACATCTGAGAAATTTTATTCTTTCTCACCATGAACTGTAGCTCGAGTTTGTCTTTTGCTATTGTAATCTTTATAAAATTCACTCTAATGTTTGTGATGTGTGTATAATTTAAAAAATATTTACATTTTTAAAATGCAACAAAAACTTTAACTACCACGGGTAGCATAAGTTTTTTTTATAATTCCCCCCATTCTCGAATCGGACAAAGAATGTACTACAATTCTTTTCATGGCTATTAATTATTATCTATTACTTTTTTTATATTTTCATGATACAAAAAGGTATTTTATAGCAAATTCAAATCCATAAACCGGCATATGGTTATTTTTTTATTATTTTTTTTATACAATATTTCACGAGTATCTAAAGAACGAAATTTTTAAGAATACATATCTTTTAATTTCAATTTTCTGGTCATTATAAATGAATAAACTAGGAGTGTTGATGAATAACATTGCAAAACTAGCAAAAATATTAAATGCTGATGTCATCTTTTTGGATAGTGTCCAGCATACTACAAAATTTTTATACAAAAATAATCGTGATTCCAATAATGATATTCATGATTTTTTATTGAATAAACTAGATTTAGTGTTATCCCATTCGTATACGTCAGTTGATTATGATTTAGGACACGTTGTTGTATGTAAAATTAATCCAACTAAATTAATCTGCTTCTCATTTTTATACAAAAAAAGCTTCACCGATAACAACGAACTAATACATTTACACTCATTACAGAATTTAAAAACAATTGCACAAATCATTTTTACAATGTACAACACTATGGAAGCGCCCAATGAAGACATTTATATTTTAAAAATGGATAACAAAAAACCTGTTAAGGCTCGTCATTTTGTACCATTTGATTCACAATTATTTTTTGACACAGAAACTGACATTATTAAAGCAATTGTATATTCAAAAAAAAATCAGCTGATCAAAGCATTGGACCGTCTAGCAGAGTTTAACTTAGTAGCTGAACATTTAACAGCCAACAATATTATTCGAGGCGAAAAGAATACCCTCATTTCTTACATATCAATTTTAAATCGGGCAATTATACAATGGGGTTATCCAGCTAAATTAGCTTTCCAATTACAATATGATTTAGTGCAGGAAGTGGAATTATCACCTCAATTTTTAAATTTTTTTCAAACCATTAGGGAAATTTCATGGCACTATTTTAACGTTGTTAAAGATTATCGATTTAATAATTTTCTACCCTTGCACCAAAGAATTAAACAATATATTAAACAACATATCAGAGAAAATATTACTCTAGATGACATTGCTACTGGTTTGAATGCTTCGAAAAAAACACTAAATCCTGCTTTCAAAAAAGAATATGGTGTCACAATCACCCAGTATGTTAGACAGACCAAAATTGAAACTGCCAAAGAATTATTGATTGCGTCTAATCTGTCGCTGCTAGAAATTGCTGAATTTCTATCGTTCTCAACAGCCACCTATTTTGTCAAAACATTTAAAAAAGTGACAGGTGTGACGCCAAATCATTTCAGAAAACATTTTATTAGCAAATCACTGCTTGACGACTAAAGATTATAAAGCACAAAAAAACGAATTTAGAGAAAACTAAATTCGTTTAAAACATTTCGCAATTTGAATTATAAACTGGCAAAGTACTGTAAAGTGCGAATCATATTCGACGTAAATCCGTATTCGTTATCATACCAAGTAACCGTTTTTACTAATTGAAAGTCACCAGCTGTTGTAATTTCGGTCTGAGTCGGATCAAAGACACCACCATGTGTATCACCAATCATGTCCGAAGAGACAATTTCGTCATCATCATAACCAAATGATTCCGATTGATATTTTTTCATGGTATTATTAATTTCTTCAGCCGTTACATGCCGTGACAAGATTGAAACCAATTCTGTCACTGAACCATCAACGACCGCCACACGTTGCGCATGTCCTTGTAATTTGCCTTGCAACTCAGGAATAACCAAACCAATCGCCTTAGCTGCACCAGTTGAATGAGGAATTGTATTAGCTGATGCTGTTCGGTTAGAACGCAGATTACTTCCTTTAGGACCATCTAATATCATTTGCGTTGAAGTGAATGCGTGAATCGTCGTCATTGTACCAACTTCAATACCAAATTCTTTTTGTAAAACATAGGCCATGGGGGCTAGCGATTGGGTGGTGCATGATCCAGCTGATATAATTTTATCGTCTGGGGTTAAAATATTTTGGTTAACACCATAAACGACAGTTGGCATATTTCCAGCTGGAGCTGTCACCAACACTTTTTTGACACCCGCTTCTAAATGTGCTGTCGCTTTTTCAGTTGAGGTATAAAATCCAGTAGCTTCCAACACATACTCAACACCATCATTTTTCACCCATGGAATTTGACGGGCATCTTGCTCTGCGTAAACGTTATAATGTTTGCCGTTCACAATAATACCAGTTTCGTCTGCTGTCACTTCGGCTTTAAGTTTACCGTGAGTTGAGTCATGCTTTAGTAAGTATGCCAGTATTGCTGGACTTGTCAAATCATTGATGGCTACAACTTCAATATCATCGGCAGATTCTGCTAATGATAGAATTCTCCGAAATGCCAAACGTCCAATACGTCCAAAACCGTTAATACCAACTTTTACACTCATATTTTCTCCTTTATTAATAATTATTTTTATTGTTAATGACATTGCTCACTATGCAATGGTCATGTATTCACCTAGCGCATGTTGCGCTGCAAGATTTAAAATTGACCATTGCTTATCAAAACTAGGCTGGAAGAAAAAATCCGCCTCCGCTAAATCGGATAATGTCATTTTACCTTTAATCGCTAACGCAATTGTGTTAACAATTTCCACCACATTTGCCTGAGACAGAATTTGGCCACCGAGAATCACATGGTTGATTGGTTTGTATGTTAATTTAATCATCACTCTAGGATTGTCTAATTTTACAAACGAGGGTAACAAAGATCCAACATATAAGCTACTTTCTGTTTTAATTGACAGATTTTTGGCGCTATAATCGTTTAATCCAGTATTAGCTAGTTTTAATCCGAATACTCGTAACGCAGAAGTCCCATTAACTCCTGAAAATGGGCGCTCAGGTTGACTCATTTGATAAATATTTTCTGCCACGTAACGTGCTTCACGCCTTGCTGTGGATGCTAATGCAATCGGTGCTTGTTTTCCAACACTAGCGTATGCGGGCAATATTGCATCTCCAATAGCAAAAATATCTGGTTGGCTGGTCCGTAAAAATGGATCAGTTGCTATCCAGCCACGACTGTCTAAATCAACCGTCCCTGCTAACCAATCTGTATTGGGACGAACACCAGCCGCGATGATGCATAAGTCTGCCGCAAAATGTTGCCCATCATCAGTGATAACTTGTGTAACGCCACTATCTCCCCTAAATTCAGATACACCATGACCAAGGTGAAGCGAAACACCACTGTTGATGAGCTCATTTTTCACTTCATTAGACAGCGGTTCATCTAAATAATTACCTAGTGGTTGCGTTATTTTATCAACAACGGTGACTTGTTTGCCTGCCTTGGCAAATATTTCTGACGCCTCAATACCAATATAACCGGCACCAACTATAACAACATTTTTGACTGTCTTATCATGCAACTTCTCATTAAGTTTAATCGCCCAATCACGACCACGCATTAGGTAAATATTTTCTAAGTCCACGCCTTTAATTGGAATTAGAGCTGGTGTAACGCCGGTCGATAAAATTAATCGGTCATAACTATCGGTTGAAATACCCTCCGTTATTAAATTTTTGACTGTAATTTGATGCACCGATGGATCGATCTTTATCACTTGACTATTCATCTGTACTTTACCACCACGCATTTCCAAATCAGTTGGTGTAAAGTTACGCACATTATCTCGTTTAGTAGTCTGCCCTTCAAGAAAGAGTTGCATTCCACATGACATAAACGAAATAAAATCGCTTTGTTCATAAACCGTGACATCTATATCACTATAACGATCTAATAATTCAAAGGCAGCCTCATGACCACCATGCGATGCCCCTACAATAATGACTTTCATTTTTAACCCCCAAAAAATCACAAAACAACTTTTGCTTTAATCACCTGTATTGCTCCAAAATTTCTGACAACATTTCTTTATTGTGGAAGCCAGTCAAGCGATCAACCACAACGCCATCTTTTTTAATAAGTAATGTTGGAATCGCTTTAATGCCTAATTCCGTCGCAACTTTTTGATTATGTTCAGTATTTAGTTTTGTAAATTTAATGTCACTAAATCGTTCAGACATTTCTTCAACTACTGGACTTTGCATCTTACATGGACCACACCAACTTGCCCAAAAATCAGTTAACACTAAACCAGTTCTTGTTTCATCATTGAAGTTTTGATCATTAATTTCTATTACCATTTCCCAATTCCCCCAATTGATTTAATTACCATACAAACTATTCAGGTAATTGCCATACCCCTGTGCTACCATTTGGTCCTTTGGGATAAATCTAAGTGCCGCAGAATTTATGCAATATCGCAAACCGCCTTGATCCTTTGGACCATCAGGAAAAACATGACCCAAATGCGAATCAGCTAATTTTGACTTAACCTCAACCCGTTTCATACCAAATGAATTATCATTGTGTTCAACAACATTTTCAGGTGCCAAAATGTGAGTAAAGGCCGGCCAACCACAGCCTGAGTCGTATTTGTCTCGTGATGTGAACAGTGGCTCACCACTCACGACATCAACATAAATACCATCTTTAAAAAAATTATCGTACTTTCCAGTAAATGCTCTTTCCGTTGTGCCATTCTGTGTCACTTGCCGCTCTTCATTAGTTAGAGTTGCTTTTGGTTTTTCTAATTGTTCTTTGTCCATCACATACTCCCTTCACAATTTATCATTCCAATAGCGATGTTGAAACGCATGACGCGGTCGCATCATGATTGCTTCTCGCATTGGATTTTTCTTGTAAAAATCTTGATGCTCTGGTTCTGCATCATAAAATGGTTCAGCATCCTCAATTACAGTGACAACAGGTTGGTCAAATCGATTTGATTTCTGAAGTTCTTCTTTTGATTCCTGTGCTTCTCTTCTTTGTTCTTGAGAATTAGTAAATATAACTGGCTTGTAGGTATTGCCTCGATCTGCAAATTGTCCCTGATTGTCAGTAGGGTCTGAAATCATCCAATAGATGTTCAGTAGTTGCTTATACGAAATTTTGCTATCGTCAAACCACACTTTTACTGCTTCAACATGACCAGTTAGATGACTGGATACTTCCTCATAGGTTGGATTGGCAACTGAGCCACCAGTATAACCTGATCTGACTTTTTGAATGCCATCCATTTTTTCAAATGGCTCCACCATACACCAAAAACAACCACCCGCAAATATTGCTGTTTGAATTGCCATAATCACTTCTCCTTGCTTTTATTAGTTTGATATCGATCGGTAAGAAATGTTAATAAGTGTTTTAAGCTTAAGCCGTGCCAAATTGTACCATCATTCATTTTGATAACCGGAAAACTATGATACCCCATTTGTTTTAATTGCTGCAAAGTTTCCGGATGATTTTCAATGTTTACTGTTTCCACTTGAACACCACAATTCATCCGGATTCTTGCAGTAATCCTACATTTGAGACACCCCGTCACATGATAAATAATTGCCAACTTTTGCATCATTCTCATTCACACCTTGTACATCATAAATACCACAATTTGAGTCAACGACACCAGCGTCACTGGACAAAACATTCGCTAAATATTTATTTTGTTCTAACTTCAAGGCACCATGTCCAAGTTGTGGTAGAGCATACTTTTTAATGTAAATTTTGCCTAAATTAGATTCAATCGTGGTGTCAAAATCGTTTGTGATTTGACTTCGTGTTGCTAATATCAAATTGAAAGCAACATCCAACGTGCAAGTTGCCGCGTTAGAAAACGGACCGACACCATCATCAAAATCTAAAATCAGCACTGTTTCCGGATGAATTACTTTGCTTATTTTTTTCGTTAGATTTTCTGAAACTGTTAACATAAATTATTCCCCCAAAAAAATTATTCTGAAATATTTTTAAACATTTTTTCTGTTAGATTAACCATCTGCTGCCATTCTTCATCAGTTAATCCGCTATTACTAGCTAACATTTGTGGAAGCTGCAATGCTTGCTGTCGTTTCAACTTTCCCTCAGATAACAACGTCAACTCAACAATTCGCTCATCTTCAGTTGAACGTACTTTTGAAATTAATCCCCTATCGGTCATTCTTTTAAGCATGGGTGATAATGTACCATACTCTAAGTCCAACAGCCTTCCCAACTCATTAACCGTTAGTTTCTGCTTATCGTAGAGAGCAACCAGCACAAGATATTGCGGATATGTTAATCCCAATTGTTTTAGTCGTGGCATATACATTCGCTGAATCGCACGAGAGGTCACATAGATATAAAAACACAAGTGGTTGTCTAACTTAATATTGTCATTATTAACTGGAATTTCCAAGTTCGTCGCCTTCTTTCTTAACAACTACATTATACACCATTAAATCGTGCACAATGTATAAATTAGCGAAATTCCCAAAAGAAGGATAAAAAACGATATTTAGCGTTGTGTATTACATTTTGTATACAAAAAAAGGCAAGCCTACCAAAGGCTTACTCTTTTTAATTGCGATATATATTACTTAACGGCATCCTTCAAGGCTTTACCAGGCTTGAATGCAGGAACCTTTGAAGCAGCGATTTCGATTTCTTCACCAGTTTGTGGGTTACGGCCCTTACGAGCTGCACGATCACGAACTTCAAAGTTACCGAAGCCAATCAATTGAACCTTTTCGCCCTTTTTCAAAGCTGCTTCAATTGATGCAAAGACAGCATCAACTGATGCGACAGCATCTTTCTTTGTCAAACCAGTTGCTTTTGCAACTGAATCTACTAATTCTTGCTTATTTGCCATGTTCTTTTCTCCTGAGAGTTATTTTATGATTGGCGCAAAGCGCCGTGTGAAATTTGTCGAAACATTATTTCATGTACTTAGAATAACACAAGAAAGCGCTTATGTGTAGTGTTATCAAGGGTTTTCGGCATTTCGTAATAATTACGTTACATAATTACAATATTTTTGAAATTAAGTTACTTTCTTGCACGAACAATTAGCTTAATCGGCGTCCCTGTAAAGTCAAAGGCTTCTCGGATTTTATTTTCAAGGAAGCGTTCATAAGAAAAGTGCATTAGCTCAACGTCGTTAACAAATATAACAAATGTTGGCGGCTGAACTGCTACTTGTGTCGCATAGTAGACACGCAAGCGCCTACCATTATCTGAAGGTGTCGGATTAACCGCAATAGCGTCCATAATGACATCATTCAAGGTTGACGATCCAATTCGCTTTCGGTGGTTATCATCAACGTCTTTCACCAACTGAGGCAATCTGTCTAAACGTTGTCCCGTTTTGGCTGACACAAAAACAATCGGTGCATAGTCCAAAAATTTGAATTCATCCCGAATCAAATTTTCAAAATCAGACATCGTGTGATCATCCTTTTCAATTGCATCCCATTTGTTTACAACAATAATCATCGCACGGCCAGCATCATGCGCAAAGCCAGCCACATGCTTATCTTGTTCTCTAATACCTGCTTCTGCATCGAGAACCATTAAGATAACATTGCTATCATCAATGGCCTTCATAGCGCGCATCACGGAATACTTTTCAGTATTTTCATAGATTTTACCGCGTTTTCTCATACCAGCGGTATCTACCATCACAAACTCGTCACCATCAGGCGTAACAAACCGCGTATCGATAGCGTCACGTGTCGTACCTTCAATATCAGAGACAATGACTCTTTTTTCACCTAACATCGCATTTACAATTGAAGACTTTCCAACGTTTGGGCGTCCAATAATACTAAATCGTATGGCTTCGTCTTCTTGTTCAGCAGCTTCATCAGGGAAATGTTTAACCACTTCATCTAATAAATCCCCTAGGCCAATACCATGAGAACCAGATACAGGGAATGGATCACCTAAACCGAGCGCGTAAAAATCATAAATATCATTACGCATTTCTGGATTATCAACCTTGTTAACTGCTAATACAACAGGTTTGTCGGTTTTATACAGCATTTTAGCGACGACTTCATCAGCTTCGGTCAAACCTTCTCTACCTGAAACAACCATGACAATAACGTCTGCTTCATCCAAGGCCAATTCGACTTGTCCTCTGATTTCAGCTAGAAATGGCGCATCGCCAATTTCAATACCACCGGTATCAATCATTCGGAAGTCGTAATTCAACCACTCAGCTGATGCATAAAGTCGATCACGAGTGACGCCAGGCATATCTTCTACGATAGCGATACGTTCCCCAGCCATTCGATTAAAAATAGTTGATTTCCCAACATTTGGACGACCAACAATTGCTACTATTGGTGCAGCCATATCAGCACCTCCTTTTTATATTGCGTTATCATAAAAAAAGAACTGGCGAACCAGTTCTTCTCAATAAGAATTCTTAGAACTTACCATCAAAAATGTCGCCCAAAGTTGCAGCTGAATCGTCCTCTTGTTGCTTGTAAGCAGCAATATCGGCACGTGAAGCTGAACTATCGTTTGCATTACCGCGATCTTCGCGTTCTGGCTTTTCTTCCAAAGCCTTCATTGACAAAGAAATGCGTTCTTCTGCAGGCTTAACATCAAGCACTTGAACTTTAACCTTATCACCTGACTTCAAAACGTCTGATGGGTTTTCAATGCGCTTGTGCGAAATTTGTGACACATGGACAAGACCTTCAATGCCAGGGAAAATTTCAACAAAGGCACCAAAATCTTTAACACGCTTTACTGTACCTTCAAGTACAGTACCAGCTGGTGCTTCTTCAGCAACCTTGTCCCATGGACCAGGTTGTGTTGCTTTAATTGACAATGAAATGCGACCCTTTTCAGAATCCAATGCCAAAATTTTAACATTAACAACTTCACCCTTTGTCAAAACATCCGCTGGGTTCTTAACACGATCATGTGAAATTTCTGATACGTGCACCAAGCCATCAACGCCGCCCAAGTCAACGAAAGCACCAAAGTCAGTTAAGCGAGCAACTTTACCTTCAACAACTTCTCCAACTGTTAACTTAGCAAATGCTTCTGCTAATTGTGCAGCACGTTCTTGCGCAGCAACAGCCTTACGTGACAAAATCAAGCGTGCTTTTGAAGCATCAATTTCAATAACTTGCGCTTTAATATCTTTATTCTTGAATTGATTCAAATCTGAAACGAAACGATCAGCAACCATTGATGCTGGGACAAAGCCACGAACACCATTGACATCAACAATTAAGCCACCACGGACCGCATTGATAACTTTTGCATCAACAGTGTCCCCTTCAGCAAATGACAAGTTTTCCCATGCCTTACGTGCTTCCAAACGCTTCTTTGATAGCAAGTATGCAACACCTTCTTTGTCGCTTGTAACATTAGAGATGACAACAGCTTCAACGCTGTCACCAACTTTTAATTCGTCTGCCAGGTTGATGTTACGATCGTCTGAGTACTCACGTGCTGGCACAACTCCTTCTTCACCGGTATGCAAACCAATAACTGCTTGGTTATCGTTATCAATGGCTAATACCTCACCGGTAACGACATCTCCTACCTTAATTTGATCTGCACTTTCAAGAGCTGCTAAAAGCTCGTTGTTTGTTTCACTCATGACGTCAAACGTCCTCCTACAATTTACACTATGAATATAGTGTACCAAATATTTCAACTCTTGTATAGTAAAAAACACGGTTTAAACCGTGTAAATTAGAAGTTCAATGAATTTTTGATAATTTTTGTAATTTCATCAACCACTTGATCAATTGTTTGTCCAGTTGTGTCGACAAGTATTGCATCTTTTGCCTGCACCAAAGGACTAATTTGGCGGTGAGAATCTTTATAATCGCGTGTTTCTATTTCTTTTCTTAGTGTATCCAAATCAGTCGCAATCCCCTTGGATACATTTTCTCGATAACGTCTTTGGGCACGTTCTTCGACACTAGCCACCAAAAATATTTTAACTTGCGCATTTGGCAGTACAGTAGTGCCAATGTCACGCCCGTCCATAATGACGTTATCGTGGTTGGCAATGGCTCGCTGACGCTCAACTAAACTTTTTCTGACAGCAGCGTATGAGGAAACGAGTGACACATTGTTCGTTACTTCAGTTGACCGAATCAGTGATGTGACTTCTTGACCATTCAGAAAAACGTGTTGCACAGGTGTTCCTGGTTCAAAATGAATATCAGTTTTATCAAGTAGTTTAGTGATATCTTGTTCATCTTCATAAGGAATGCCGGATTGCTTGGCTGCCAATGTAATAGTACGATACATGGCACCGGTATCAACATAGACATACTTTAAGTTGCCCGCTAATATTTTAGCAATTGTGGACTTTCCCGCCGATGCTGGTCCGTCAATTGCAATTTGAATATTTGTCATCATTATTATCCTTGCTTATTGAATGTTCAACGCAGTGCCAGCATATTGCGTGTAATTATCAACCGTCAAACCAGGGTTCAAAGCGATTACTTGCTCTGTTGTCAAACCATGTGTAACAGCAAAATTATACAATGTTTGGCTGGTACCCAAAACAGCTGTTGTAGTAGCAACACTTGATGACGTTGCACTTGATGATGAGGCAGCAGTTTCATCATCAGTTATACTTTCAGAACTACTGCTTACTTCTGATTGAGAAGAGCTGGACACACTACTTTCAGAAGACGTCGTCTCAGAAGAAGTGGAGGTGCTGCTAGATGATTTTTTGGTTGAGGATTTGTGTTGACTCGATGACGAAACTGTTTGCGGCGTAGAACCTTTATGGTTACTGAAAAAGCCATAAACTGGGAAGGCTGATAAAATGACCAAACCCAATACAATTAAGGCAACTCGCAGCCCTTTATTTTCAGACTTTGAATCAGATGTTCTTGCAAACTTAGGTTCAATCTTTTTATTTTTGGACCGATTAGATCGGCTCATATTATTTGGGTCATAATCGTTCATATTAAACGACCTCCATATTTATTCATTCAAATAAAATTTTACCACATCCCCACATTGTTTTTTGATAACGTTTTATTAAGAAACAATTTTTTGCCATAACGGCGTCAAACTAGCTTTTACAATTTCACCTGTCACGAACCAAATAATCCCTTGAATCAAGTTAAATGGCAATACCATGCCAAACAGATAAGTTTTGATACCGATCAGACGATTAATGTCAAAATTCGCAAAAGTCGCATACAACGGTATTGCAACCAACCAATTAATGATCATAGCTACAACAGTAATTGCAATCACGCTGATTACCATAGCAATTAATTTTTGATGCCATTGCATTTTTTGTGACATCATTAACCCTAAGACCAGAATAAAAGTTAACACGACAGCCACATTAACAGGCAAACCCAGATAAGTATTGATTCCCTCATTTGCTAAAATGAGTTTTAAGATTGTTCTTAAAAACACAACCCAAACTGCGGCCGTCATACCTAACCAACTTAGGGCGATCATAATTGGAACGATTGAAAAGTCCAGTTTCAAAAAATCAGCACCAGGTATTAATGGCAATTGTGGAAAAAGCATTAACCCAAAAGAAATAGCACTTAAAATTGCAATCAAAGTTAAACGCTGAACACGTTGTACCGGTGTCGTTGTTAGTAACATATTTTTTCCTCTTAACTTGGCACATATTGACCAAATCAAAAAAACTGCGCAATTTGTCAGGGTACAACAAAAAGGCAGTTTTCACTTTCTTTTTTAGACTTCTTTATACCCGACTGTACGGTCGGCTTTGGATTTTGACCAAATCAACTGCTTGCGCAGGTCGCGGGCTTACCATTTTTAACATACTATGTCTCACCGCCGGTTAGGATTTACACCTGACCCTGAAGTTTATATTCAATTTGAATAAATGATAACACGAAATTACTTGCGTCGCAACATCCGATAATCTTGTGCTTGCAGTTGTTTCACTTCAGCGTTTGTCAATTTACGATATTCACCAGGCTGTAATCCGATTAAATCAAAGAAAGCATATTGCTCTCGTTTCAATTTTTCAACTGGCAAGCCAACTTTTGCTAACATATTTTTAACTTGATGGTTGCGACCTTCATGAATTGTCAACCTTACCATGCTCGTCTTTTTGTCATGATCAACGCGTGTGATCGCAACGCGAGCTGGTGCTGTTTTACGTCCCTTGATCACAACACCTTTTTTCAATGGGGCAAGTTGTGCTTCCGTGGCAATACCTTTAACTTTGGCCATGTAAGTTTTATTAACTTGAGACTTTGGGTGCATCAATTGATTGGCAACTTGACCATCGTTAGTCAATAGCAAGGCCCCTGTCGTGTCATAATCCAAACGCCCAACTGGATATACGCGTTGATCAACATCTGCCAAAATATCAAGCACTGTTTTGCGACCTTTTTCATCATCATTTGTTGTCACGACACCTCGGGGTTTATTGAGCAAGTAATACACGAGCTTCTCTCTACCTTCGATAGGCGCACCATCAACTTGAATATGATCACCATGTGTGACCTTAACACCTAACGTGTTGACGGTTTGACCGTTAACTTGCACCCGCCCCTGACTAATCATTTCTTCAGCACCGCGCCGCGACGCTAAGCCAGCTTGGGCAATCACTTTTTGTAATCGTTGTGGTTCTTCAGGCATATCAAAATTCACTTTCTTTCTGGTTCGACCGCAAATGGGTTAGCAAATAATTCTCCCTCAGCATCATCATTAATGTCCAAAGATTCCAAATCCGGTAGTGGTGGCAGATCTTGAATTGTTTTTAAACCAAAATAGTCTAAAAAGTCGACCGTTGTGCCATATAGAATCGGTCGACCCGGTTCATCTTTTCGTCCAACTTCGGTAATTAAATGTCGCATTGCTAATTTTTGTAATGTGCCTGATGACTGCACACCACGGATTTGGTCAATTTCAATTCTCGTAATCGGCTGCCGGTAGGCTACAATAACAAGTGTTTCTAACTGTGCATGTGACAGAGTGGCATTAATTGGTGATTCAAAATACTGTTTAACAACAGTACCTAACATCGGCTTAGTCACTAAACGATAATTCCCATCGGTTTCTCGAATTTCTAGTGCACAGCTTAAGTCATTGTCATACTTTGTTGCCAAGTCATCAATAATCCCCATCACAGCAGTCTGCTCAAATCCGGTCATTGTAATCAGATCCGGCAAAGAAATACCTTCGTCTCCAGCCACAAAGAGTAATGCTTCGATTTGACTTAAATTATTCATTTTTAATCCAAATCCTCAATTTCTACAAAAAATTCGTGTTCATAATCCATCTGATGCAACGATATTTTCTCTGCTTTTGCCATTTCTAACAAAGCTAAAAATGTCATGACTAACGGTTCACGTTCATAAACATCATCAAAGAATGTTGTAAAGGCAACCATATCACCAACCTTTTGACCCAATAGATGACGATGAATATTTGAAACGGCATCAGTAATTGTATACTTTTCTGTGACCACGCGTCGACTGATTGGCTGTTGTTGCCGCTTTTTTGCTAGCAGATGCGTAAATGCCATTTGCAAGTCCACTAGTCCTAATCCCGGTGCCAAACCAATTTCTTGGTCAACATCTTCTGGTGCCATCATTGGCAGTCGTGGAAAAGATTGTTGATCTGATTGTTCACGTTCTCGAAGCGTCTCACTCACCACTTGAAATTGTTTATAGGTTAACAACTGCAACATCAATTCTTCACGTGGATCAGTATACTCATCATCTTCAAAATCAGTCTCTACGATATCATTTGGTAGTAAATCATAGGACTTGATTTGCAGTAAAGTGGCTGCCATAACCAGATATTCACTGGCAACATCTAGCTGCATCGCTTGCTGTGTATGTATGAAATCTAAATATTGTGTTGTGATTTCGGCAATTGGCAAGTCGAAAATATCCATTTCTGACTTTTTGATGAGATGAAGTAATAAATCAATTGGGCCTTCAAAATCAGTTAATTTAATTGTTAAGCCGTTGTTTTCGATACCGACTTTCTCCATTTATTAATCAATTTTTGGTTATCTAAAGTTCCCATCAAAAAAACGTCAGGATGTTGGGACTGATAGTCTGAAAGCATTGCAAAATAATTCTTAACACTGCGTGATTCAGGCGATAAAGCAACATGTCGAATAATGGTAATCTCATCATCATAAATTTCAACACCTAGAACCCCTTGAACTTGACCTTGTGATTCTGCTTGCCAAATATAAAGTTCTCGCGTATCACTATTGTGATACCATGCTATTTCAGCCTTTAAATGCGGAATTTCACGCAATCCGGGTAATAGGGATAAAATGCCCATGACTGTTTTTTCATTTTGTTGTCTGGCTAATATAATCATCGTTCAGGCCCTCGGGTGATACTCATCATAGACTTCACTTAATCTCTTTTTAGAAATATGGGTATAAATTTGCGTTGTAGAAATATCAGCATGACCCAATAATTCTTGGACAATTCTAAGGTCTGCACCATTTTCTAAAATGTGAGTCGCAAAGGAATGACGCAATGTATGCGGTGAAACATCTTTCGTGATACCGGCGTTCAAGACCAATTTTTTGATTATCTTCCAAATACCTTGCCTAGTGATTTGATGACCACGATCGTTTAGGAAGACATAAGGTGACTCACGCTCTTTTAATAAGGCAATTCGACTTGTCTTAAAATAACGTTGTAGCCAATCAATAGCAACTTCACCAATCGGAATAATACGCTCTTTGTCACCCTTTCCAATTGTTTGAATTAAACCCAACTCCAAATGTAAATCACTCATTTTAAGGTTGACCAGTTCACTGACACGAAGGCCAGTGGCATACATGACTTCTAATAATGTGCGATTTCTGATGCCAAGAGTTGTATCTTCAACTGCTACTTGAAGCAACTGATCGATTTCCTCAACCGTTAACACAGCTGGCAAATGTTCTGCTTTTTTTGGTGGGCGTACGTCACTCATCGGGTTATGAGCCACTATTTTTTCTTGGGTCAAATAGCCAAAGAATTTACGTAGCGATGTCACCATATGAATCACAGAACTATTAGATTTTCCTTCTTGACGTAGCTGATTTAACCACGCTAAAATCACAATATGATCGACTTGGCGTAATGTTAATTTTTCAACAGTAAGATACTTACCAAAACGAACTAAATCTTGATGGTAGCTTTTGATGGTATTGTCGGATAAACCACGTTCAATACGAATATAATGCAAATAATCTACAATTGCATTGTCAACTTCTTGTGTCATTGTTCAACTAATTTGATGCCGCCATCGACCTGCTCTATCAGACGTTCTTTATATAAGTGACCCAGCGCGCGTTTAAATTGACTTTTACTAAAACCAAATTGTCGCTTGATTGCTTCAGGATTGCTTTTATCGTTAAATGGCAGGAAGTGATCGGAACGCCTCTGCAATTGTAACAACAAGAAAGTGGCATCTTCATTCATGGTTTTATAAGCTAAGGGCTTCAGCGACAAGTTAAGTGTGCCGTCATCACGTACACCAATTACGCGAGCATTAACTACTTCTCCTAAACGTGGTTCATCGTCACGTTGGGAAGGATGAATGAATCCCAAATAGTAATCCTCAGTTAAAACAAGCGTGCCAGCCATTTTATTTCGGTATACGGTTGCCTTAATCTGTTTAGATTTCATTTCTTGAGGTGCACGACGCGAAACAGCGTTAATGATATTTTGCTGTGCAATTTCACCCCACAAACGCCCCTTGCTGTCTTCTTTGATTGCAATCATGAGCCGATCGCCCTTTTGTGGCCAAAGTGATGTGATAGTGGGCAAATCATCTAACGAAACAACAATGTCTTTATTTGGTAAGCCAATTGCGACAAAGACACCCAAATCATGACGGTTAGCTACAACAGTCCCCCAACCGTACACATCTTTTTGTGCTGTGGGCACATTTTTGGTAATTTGTAACTTATGATCTTCATTTTCATAGGCAAAGCCAGTGACAAAGCCACCTAATTTGAGAGGCTTTTGAAGTTCTGACTTATCAATTTCATAAGTAAAACCATCGACTTGCGCAAAAAAGAACTGACTGTTTTCATCAGTGACTTGTGCTTTAATTGTGGTACCAACTGTTGGATTCATATCATTTTCCTTTGATGCGCGCTACTTCACGCACTAATACTGGGCTTTAGCGGATAAATTACTGGCCTGCTAGTAAAGATTTTACTTGATTAGCAACAAACTTCCCATCAGCCTTACCTTTGACTTGTGGTGTCACAACACCCATAACTTTACCCATATCCTTTGGCGTTGTCGCACCGGTTTTTGAGATTGCAGCCTTAATAATAGCAATCACTTCATCTTCACTCAATTGTGCTGGCAAATACTTCGCTAGAATGGCTAGTTCGGATTTGATACCTGATGCCAAATCGTCGCGTCCACCCTTTTCAAATTCTGAAAGTGATTCATGGCGTTGCTTGACTTCACGTGACAGCACAGTTAATTCTTCTTCTTCAGTCAAATCATGTCCTAAATTGATTTGTTCATTCATGACGGTTGATTTCACCATGCGAATAACAGACAAAGCTTCTTTGTTTTTGTCTTTCATTGCCTGTTTCATATCAGCATTCAAAGTTTCTAACAATGACATTATTTTTCTTCTTTCGTAATTAAAATTAATGTCGGTACCTGACCGACCTTCTTGTTATCATTCTACCATAAAAAAAACGCCACTGATGTGACGTTTAGAATCGAATTAACGACCCTTCTTTTTGTTACGCTTTTGTGCCGCTTCAGACTTCAATTTACGTGCAACTGAAGGCTTAACGTAGAATTCGCGCTTACGGTATTCTTGGAGAGTACCGTCTTTTGAAACACCGCGCTTGAAGCGACGCAATGCATCATCCAAAGATTCGTTCTTACGTACGATGACCTTTGCCATTTGATAACCCTCCTTTCTCGCATTTTATTTCGTTAAACGACATGCACTAAATACTTATTTATTATGACAGACTTTTAACTAATCGTCAATACCGTAAGCCGCTAAATACTGCTTTGTTTGCAAATCAAGCCAATATTGTGGATTAAGTGACTCACCAGTGGCTTCTTTTAAAATCACTTGTGGGTCAACTGCACCACCATATTGCCAAATATGTTCTTTTCGCCATTCAAAAATTGGTGAATAATCACCAGAGGCAAAAATTGCTTCAAAGTCCAATGATTTTGCCATAGTTGCTTGGAACTGTGCAGCATACAAATGACCTAATGCATAGCTTGGGAAGTAGCCAAAGGAGCCACCTGCCCAGTGAATATCTTGCAAAATACCTGTTAAATCATCAGGTGTATCTAAATCCAAGTATTCTTTATATTTCGCATTCCAAAGGACCGGCAGATCGGCTACATCAATATTGTCATTAAAAATTGCCTTTTCAATTTCATAACGAATAATAATGTGTAATGGATACGTAAGAGGATCGGCTTCTGTCCGTGTGAATGAAGCCTGCGTTTTAAGCCAACCTGCATAAAAAGTTTCAAAATCAACGTCATCAAGAACGCCCTCAAAAGCTTGTTGCATTTGAGGATATTCTGTTTCCCAGAAGGCCTTTGAACGTCCAATCATGACCTCATTAAACAAAGATTGGGACTCATGAATACTCATGCTAATTGGCAAAACAGAACGAAAATCATCATATTTGGGATCAACATTTTGCTCAAAAAGTCCATGACCAGCTTCGTGGAAAATACCTAAAACAGCCATTTGAAAATTATAATCATCCCAACGTGTCGTAATGCGAGCATCATCACGATTCAAAGCTTCCATGAAAGGATGAATTGTATCATCAAGTCGACCTTTATTCAGGTTATAACCTAGCCGCTGTGCTGCCGCCATCGCGTACTGTCGTTGCTGTTCTTTCGTTACGCGTCTCTTCAAAAATGAATCTTCTGGTGTCGTTCCTTCCTTTGCCAAACGTTGACGTAGGTCACTCACGCCTGTTTTGACTTGGGCAAAAACTGCGTCTAATTTAGCCACTGTCAATCCCGGTTCGTATTGATTGAGCAATACATCATAAGGTGTTGCCTCATTTGTTTGCCATAGCGGGATAAATTGCTTTAAGTAGCCAATAATTTTTTCTAAATAAGGTTGAAAAATCTTGTAGTCATTAGCTTCACGAGCTTGCGCCCAATAATCTTGCGCCTGCGATAACGTTTTTTCAAAAGCTATAAAATCTGCTTCTGGGATTTTGCCCGTCATATCATAGTCTTTTTGCGCTTTTTCAAGTACTAATCGGCCAAGTTCGTCTAACTGATTTGTGTCCGATGAGAGCGCTTTTAGTATGTTTTGTCGGTGTTCTCCTGTACTGACTGTAAATATCTTCTGCGCTAAGTAAGCATCAACATCAGCGCGAAAATGGCCAGCATCTTTGGGCATACCAGTCAAAGCATCCCAGCCAGAAAGCGCTGCAATTTCAGACAGTAAAGTCTGTTCTTTGACGGAATCAAATAGGTCTTGTTGCGTTGTCATGATTTACCTCATTCTTAAATTAAATATTATTTAATTTTATCACTTATTTGTCTAATTTAGAAGTTGCTTTTGTATCCGTCATACGCCAATAAACTAATAAACTAATAAAAATAACTACTGTAACATAAACAAAAAATAGATTTTCGTGATTAATTTTTCTTAAATATAGCGCCAAATATTCAACTGTACCACCAAAAATAGCGACCGTCAGTCCGTAAGGTAAACCCACACCTAAAGCGCGTATTTCTGTTGGAAACATTTCTGCTTTGACGATGGCGTTAATTGATGTATAGCCTGTCACAATCACCAAGCCTGCTAACATGAGCCAAAACGCCTCCCAACTCGTTGTAGCATGTTGCAAGGCTACGAAAATTGGTATGGTAAAAATAGTTCCCAGTCCACCAAACCAAAACAGTAATGGCCGTCGTCCAATTTTATCAGAAATTGCACCCGCAATTGGTTGTAAAATCATAAAAATAAGTAACGCTAGAAAATTGATGCGAGTGACTGACTGTGTTGGCAATCCCACAGAATTGATCATAAATTTTTGCAAGTATGTTGTATACGTATAAAATGCAATTGTACCGCCTAAAGTCAAGCCTACCACTGTCAGGACAGCCTTTGGATACCGCATTAATTCTTTCAGACTCCCTTTTGACTTCGCTTTTTGTGAAGCAAATTGGTCAGATTCTGCCATGCTCAAGCGCAAGAACAACACAATTATTGCCCCAAGGGCACCGATAATAAATGGGATTCGCCACCCCCACTCAGTCAGCTGTTCATTAGTCAACGTCATTTGCAGGATAATTTGGACACCTAATGCAATTAACTGGCCACTAATTAATGTAACATATTGGAATGAAGCGTAAAAACCACGGTGATTTCGACTAGCCATTTCTGACAAGTACGTCGCAGATGTTCCGTACTCACCACCTAATGATAATCCTTGAAACAAACGTGCCAGTACTAAAATAATGGGTGCAATAATACCAATATGCGCATAACTCGGTGTGATAGCAATCACCAGTGAACCGCTCGCCATAATGAGAACAGACAATGTCAAAGCCGCCCGACGACCGTGCTGATCAGCATATTTTCCCAAAACAAGGCTGCCTAATGGGCGCATCAAAAAACCAATCGCAAAAACGCCAGCAGTGCTTAGTAATTCAGCCGTTTTATCATGGCTCGGGAAAAATGATGGCGCAAAATAAACAGCGAATGAGGCATAAACATACCAATCAAACCACTCTATCAAATTACCAAGCGATCCCTTCAAAATGTTACTAATAATCTCTCGTTCTGAACGTTGTACTTGCATACGATTCACCCCTTTTTCCCTACTGTAACGAAATCCGAATGACTATTCACCGTCGGTTTGCACAAACAAAATCGTTTTGTTTGTACAATATGTTAAGTTGTGCCATAATAATGGTAATTTTCCGGAGGCAAACCATGAAATTTAAATCATTGTTAAATGAACCACTGATGGATCAATATACTGTCGCGGCTGGCGAAGAAGGCTTAGCCCGAGAAGTTAGTCAAGTTGGTGTTGTTGATGCGCCAGATTTTGAAAAATATTTATTACCAGGGCAGCTAATTTTAACGACTGGATACCTCTTCCATGATAATTTACCCTTATTGCGTAGTTTAATTATTGAACTGGATAAGCACAACGCGGCTGGTCTAGGCATTAAATACAATCGGTACTTCACGGAATTACCACGTGATGTGATTGTTTTAGCCAATAAACATCGGATTCCTATTATATGGACACCAGCTGATGAAGTGATTTCTATTACAATTCGCAATTTAAGTGATGTCATTTTAAGTAAACACACGGGCGAATTGCACGAAATTGTTAAAATCAATCAAGAATTATCGGCAATCAATCATAATAACACTTATCAACACTTGCTGGATTTAAGTGCCCAAATTTTAGAAGCCCCACTCTTATTGTTAGATTCTCACTTTACAGCAATTTATGCCAGCACAGCATTACTCAAGGAACGTGATTTTTTCACTCAATTTTTACGTGAATCTTCTGGTATTGCCTATCTCAATCTACAAGAAAAAGTTCGTGTCACTTTTAAAGGTCAAAATTTTGACATTTTGCCGATTTTTTCTGCTTTAAAAGAGAATAAAGCTTTCGTGGCAATTGCCACCTCAGAAGAACAGCTATCGGACTTTCAATTATTGAAACGTGAACAAGTAATTAATGCTTTAGGTTTTGCAAATTCTCGCACAGATCTCATTAACGAAACAGAATTTCGTAATCGCTCCGGCTTTTTTTTGAATGTTATGGAATCAGGGTTAAACCAGGAAGCAATCAATCACTACTTGAACGACGCCAATATTGACGTTACGGCGCGCTATCGTGTTGCAGTATTAGATTTTACGACAAAGAAAACAGTCATTGAAACACGCCAATTCGAAATTCTTCAAGCACTCACTCGGTGGTTCATTCGGGAATCAAATTGGTCCGTATTGATCTTTTCTCACAAACAACAGCTTGTTTTACTGATTAACATGACCATTGACACGCGTTCTTTTTTGCAAGAATTATATGACTTTTTAACTGAGCAAGATAAACTAGAATATGATTTTACCATTGGCTTTTCACGTGTTACTGGCGAAATGAAGCAATTAGCAGAGCTTTATGAGCAAGCAAATAACGCTTTGAAATTGACAACTAAAACTCACCCCATTATGCGCTTTAGACCAAAAAGTGCGCATGAACTGCTTCATCTACTACCCCCACAAGAAAGCCATGCCTTTGTTGAAAAAACACTCGGACCTATCCTAGACAATCCTGAACTTCTCAAGACACTAGAAACATACATTTTTTTACATCAAAACGTCACAGCCGTAGCCAGCGCAATGTTTGTACACCGCAATACGATTAACTATCGCTTGAAACGTATTGCGGAGCTGTTAGATGTTAATTTAGAAATGCCGGATGTGTTAGTGGATATTCAGCTGTCACTATTGTTAATTAATTAGTCACTTTGCATAAATCACAAAAATAAGTTTGTGCAAAGAAAAATTAGTATTTGATGATAAACATGATAAAATTGTTTCCAATCAAGGAGGCATTACTTATGATCGAATACACAAATCTAGCGGTGAACCACGACGGTACCATTCGTGGTCTCAAAAAGAAACATGTTCAAATGATCGCCATTGGCGGCACAATTGGTACCGGATTATTTTTAGGAGCAGGTAATTCAATTGCGAAGACAGGTCCATCCATTCTGATTGTTTATGCAGTATTGGGCGCTTTCTTCTTCATGATGATGCGAGGCATTGGCGAAATGTTATATGCTGACCCGTCGCAACATACGTTTGTCTCCTTTATCAGTAAGTATGTGGGCGCAGGTGCAGGCTATTTTGCCGGTTGGTCTTATTGGATTGGTCTTGTTTTCGTTGCAATGGCTGAATTAACAGCGGTTTCTACTTATGTTAAATTTTGGTTTCCCAACTGGCAAACATGGATCATTCAAATTGCTTTTCTCTTCATTTTGACAATGATTAACCTCATCGCCGTTAAACTGTTTGGAGAAACCGAATACTGGTTTGCCATGATAAAAATCATTGCCATTGTTGCCATGATTGTAACAGGATTATTCTTGATTGCAACAGGCTTCAAGGCACCGGCTAGTGGTGGCCACACCGTTGCCTCATTTAGTAATGTATTTTCTAACTTCACACTATTTCCAAATGGTGCAAGTATGTTCTTCGCTGCATTTCCAATGGTATTTTTCGCCTTTCAAGGTATGGAATTCGTTGGTATCACAACAGCTGAAACACAAAACCCACGTGAAGTTTTGCCAAAAGCGATTAACACAATTATTTTCCGTATCTTGATTTTCTATCTTGGTGCTATGATTATTATCATGTCAATTATCAATTGGCATGTGATTGCTAAAACACCTGATGAAAGCCCATTCGTTATGGTCTTTCAATTAGCTGGTTTCAAAGCCGCTGCGTTAGTTATCAATTTTGTTGTTCTAACATCAGCTGCTTCCGCACTAAATTCTGCTATTTATTCAGCAGGTCGACACTTTTATCAACTGGCAGAAGAGTCTGATTCCAAGTTTATGGGCAATTTCCGAGAAATCTCGTCAAACGGAGTGCCTGCTAAAGCCATTATTCTGACTGCTGTGTTAGTACTGTTGTCACCTGTTATTAACTCAATTCCACAAATTACTAGTGCATTTGGATTTATCACATCAATTTCGTCAAACATGTATATTATTGTCTATGCGATGACAATGTACGCTCATCGTAAGTTCCGCGAATCATCTGACTTTATGCCAAACGGATTCGTCATGCCTGGTTACAAATGGACCAGCCCTCTAACATTACTATTCTTTGCTGCAATTTATGTTAGTTTGTTCTTCCAATCTGATTCACGAATGTCAGCTATTGGTGCCATTGTCTTTACTATCATTTTTGGTTATCTATCACATCGTAAGTTTTCATCAAAGGTTTCGACTTCAACGTCAACAGCCTCATAAACATGTTAAAAGGGATCCAATATAATATTGGATCCCTTTTAACATGTTTACAGCTCTGGCTCGTAGAAACGACCGACAGTATGTTCAATTTTCCATGTTGATGAAAACGCATGTTCATCAACTTCTTTCATTGCTTCACGCAATTCAAAGCGTTCTTGCTGTGTAATCACTGTCAGTAATACAGAACGCTCTTGACCAGTGTAGCCGCCACGAGCATCGTTAATGATGGTAACCCCACGACGCATTTTGCGCTGAATGCCATCAACCATTTCATCAGGTTTAGTCGTGATAATCATGACCTGCATTTGCTGTTGGCGAGTATAAAAAGCGTCAATCATGCGTGAACTAATAATCACACCGACAATAGAATACAATGCATACTTCCAACCATAAGTTAACCCAGCACCAATCATAATGAGAGCATTGAATGCTAAATTGATTGGTCCCATTTTGAAGCCAAAATGCTTCTTAACTAACAATCCAATGACATCTAATCCACCGGTTCCTACGCCATATCGCAGTGCTGTTCCAACAGCCATACCATTTAAAGCACCACCAAACATGGCATTAATTAAAGGGTCTGGCGTTAACACGCGAGTTGTATCAAAAAGTGGCATCAAAGCTGAACTGAGAAGTACAGCCAATGTGGTGAAAGTAGCAAAACGCCAAGACAATTGCCACCATGCAATTACCAACATTGGTAAATTAACCAACGCCAATGCCAGCGCAACCGGAATTTTTTCACCACTTAAAGTTGAAACTAACTGAGCAAATCCAGTAAACCCTGATGAATAAATATGACCAGGATGCCAGAAGTAATTCATTGCAAAAGCAACAATCACACCGTAAAATACAGCGCCACCAACACGACTTGCATATTGGTTTTTCATGAAATTATGAAATATTTTTTGCATCAATCACTCGGCTTCTGGTACAAACAAACCTAATTCATTCAACTGTTTTGTTTCAACACGCGTTGGTGCTTCAGTCATCGGTTCAGTAGCGCGTGAATTTTTAGGGAAAGCAATGACTTCACGAATATTTTCTTGTCCCGCCAATAACATTGCTAAACGGTCTAGCCCGAGCGCAATCCCACCCATTGGTGGGAAACCATATTCCATGCCTTCAAGCAAGAAACCAAATGCCTCATGCGCTTTTTCGGGTGTAAAGCCAAGCGCTTTAAGCATTTTTTCCTGAATATCCATGCGATGAATACGGATTGAGCCTGAGCCCAACTCATAACCATTCAAAACCAAATCATAACTTTGCGCATGCGCTTTATGTGGATCTTCACCATCATCAAGATAGTGCAAATCTTCTTCGTTTGGCATTGTAAACGGATGGTGGGCAGCGATCCAACGATCGAAATCTTCTGAATACTCAAATAATGGCCAATCAACAATCCATGCAAATGCCCAAGGATTTGTTTTGTCCACCAAATCAAGATCCGCAGCCGTTTGACGACGGAGATAATCCAAAGTAGCTGACACAACATCATTACGACCAGCGCCAAATAACAACAAGTCGCCAGTTTGACCACCAACGCCAGCTATCAAGGCTTGGCTATCTTCTGGTTTAAAGAACTTGGCAATTGGACCAGTTAGTCCGTCATCAGTTACCTTTAACCATGCCAAACCTTTAGCACCAAATCGTTCAATATATTGTGCCAATTTGTCAATGTCTTTACGAGAATAGTGATCTGCGCCGCCCGGTACAGCGATTGCTTTCACAACACCACCAGCTTTAACAGCGTTAGCAAACACACCAAATTCACTATTTGAAACGATATCAGAAAGATCATGAATTTCATAAGCAATCCGCAAATCAGGTTTGTCTGTACCAAAACGATCCATTGATTCTTGCCATGTTAGAGTCGGAATGGTCGTCGTATCAAGATCAAAATTCACAACATCATGCATCATCGCTTTGACCCATTCATTGACCAGCGCTCGAATTTCGTCAGCAGTCATGAATGATGTTTCCACATCCATTTGCGTAAATTCAGGTTGTCGATCACCACGCAAATCCTCATCACGGAACGCACGTGCAATCTGGAAATAACGATCAAATCCAGCGCCCATCAATAGTTGCTTGAATAGTTGAGGTGATTGTGGCAACGCATAAAAAGATCCGGGGAAAACACGAGATGGCACCAAGTAATCACGAGCACCTTCAGGCGTTGACTTAGCCAAAATTGGTGTTTCAATGTTAATAAAATCATGTGTATCCATGAAATGCATGGCACTGGACATGATTTTAGACCGAACGCGTAGGTTCTTTTGCATTTCTGGTCGACGCAAGTCTAAATAACGATACTGCAACTTGAGTTCCTCATTAGCATTAACGTTATCCTCAATATAAAACGGTGGTGTTTTTGACGTTGCCAAAATTTTAGCTGATGTCACATCAACTTCAACGGCTCCGGACTTAATTTTATCGTTAATTTGGCTAGCATCACGTTTGATGACTTTACCAGTCACAGCCACAACATACTCACTTCGCATATCTTCGGCGACGGTCAAAGCTGATTGGTTGGTAGCATTGAAAGTTAATTGCACAATGCCTTCACGATCACGTAAGTCAACAAATATTAAGTCACCAAAATCACGACGCTTTTGCACCCAACCGCTCAAAGTCACCGTTTGTTCAAGGTAACTTTCATCAATTAAACCTGCATATGTTGTTCGTTTCATTGTTCGTCTCCTTGCGCATCAATAATTGTTGGCAAATCTGTATAAAGATCAGCCAATTTAACAAGTTGTTGTTCACCAGTTGCCATGTTTTTAATATTGGCAGCGTGTGCCGCTAACTCTTTTTCACCAACAGTCACGACATACTTAGCATTGTGACGGTCAGCTGTTTTAAATTGTGCTTTGGCTGAGCGATCAAGATAATCACGTTCAGCAACAAAACCAAATGACCGAATGGCTTGCACGATTTGCATTGCTGCAACATCTGTTTCATCACCGATGTTGACAACATAAAAATCAAGGTCATTATCGACTTCCGGTGCGACACCCTGAGCGTTTAACAAACTCACCAAACGCTCCATACCAATTCCAAAACCAACGCCTGCTGTTTCAGGACCACCAAAAACAGACACCAATCCTGAATAACGTCCACCGCCGGCGATTGTTGCAGCCCCTTTTAACTGTTCATCAACTGTCATTACTTCAAATATTGTATCGTTATAATAATCCAAACCACGCACCATTGTTGGATCAATTTCAAAGTCAAGATTCAAAGCCGTCAACAATGCTTGAACTTTTTGGAAGTGTTGTTGTGAGGCTTCAGACAAATAATCCAAAATTGAAGGTGCATCAGCCACAAAAACTTGATCACGTGGATCTTTTGAATCTAAAACACGTAGTGGATTTTTTTCTAAACGCGCCTGAGAATCAGCAGATAATTCGGCACGATGTGGCGTAAGATAGTCAATCAATGCTTGGCGGTAATCATCTCGTGACTGCTTATCACCTAAAGAGTTAATTGCAACACGTAAATTCTTTAAACCAAGCGTTTGGAACAAATCAATCGCCATAGCAATAACTTCGACGTCAAGTGCTGGTGATGAGGAGCCGAAAGCTTCCACACCAATTTGATGGAATTGACGCATACGCCCTGCTTGCGGACGTTCATAACGGAACATTGGTCCAATGTAAAATGATTTATAAGGCTTGTCAAATTCCGGACCATATAGTTTATTCTCGACATACGCGCGGACAATTCCGGCTGTTCCCTCTGGTCGTAGGGCAATGTGACGATCACCTTTATCATGAAAATCATACATTTCCTTAGTGACGACATCTGATGTGTCACCTGCTGAACGAGAAAAAACTTCAAAATTTTCGAATATTGGTGTTCGAACTTCTTTAAAATTATAGTCACCAAATAATAAACGCGCAACATTTTCAACGTGTTGCCATTGGCTTGTTTGATCTGGTAATAAATCTGCAGTGCCCTTAGGGCGCTGGAAAAGTGGTTTTGCCATGGTATTTTAATTGCTGGCACGTCATCTTGAAACGCGTCAGTTGGACTCCTTCTTTATTTTGACATTAAAACTGAAAAAGCACCCTCAACGATTATTCGTTAAGGGCGCAATTGCACGGTACCACCTTAGATGTTGATGCATACACATCACTTAGATTGCTTATCGCGCTACCACGCACTGCCTTATACAACAGTGTCCTCCAAGGTGTCACAAATTACGTCATCGTTTTGCTTGCATCACCCGCAAAATTTCTGATGGTCCAGACCGTAATTTTTCCAATTCATCGGCTTTAATATATGCCTTAATGATATAGTTATCTCACCTCAAAGTCAAGCCAATTACAAGACAAAATTACTTATCATAACGATATACTTTTGCTTCATAAGGACGAAGTGTTGTCAAAGCGTCATCCCCATAATTACTAATGAGGACTGACGCGTTATCTGGCACATGATAGTCACGCGTCAACGTTTCGCTGGTGAAGTTATTGATTACCAATAACGACTCATTTTGACCAACACGACGGTAAGCGTAAACTTGTTCGTCTTCAGGATCCAACAATTCGTATGTGCCTGTCGTTATGATTGGTAATTCGTGGCGTAAGCGAATGAGCTTTTGATAGTAATAGAATGTTGAATTTAAGTCTGCTAATGCTGCTTTGGCATTAATGGTGTCATAATTATCATTCATCTTTAACCATGGCGTGCCGGTTGTGAAGCCCGCATTTTTACTATCGTCCCACTGCATTGGTGTACGAGCGTTATCACGACCTTTAGCATGCACATACTTCAGCATGGTTGCTTCATAAGTTAAGTGATCTTTATCAATCAAGTATTTGAAAGCATTTTTAATTTCAACATCATCAAAATCATCACGTTGCAAATTATAGGCGTTGGTCATGCCAATTTCTTCACCTTGATAAACATAGGGCGTGCCTTGCATGAAATGAAGTAAAGTGGCTACCATTTTAGCAGATACAACGCGATATTCAGGACGATCATCCCCATAACGACTCACAGCACGTGGTTGATCATGATTATCCCAATAAAGTGAATTCCATGCTTTACCAGCCAAATCATTCTGCCATTTTGAGAGATTTTCTTTCAAATCAACGAGGGAAACTTTTTTGTCATACCATTTTCCAAGCGCGGGATTAGGATTATTGTCAAGCCCCATGTGCTCAAATTGGAAGACCATGTTCAATTCTGAGTTGTCTTGATTGGCATACTTAACGGCATTTTCAATATCAACACCTGAGGCTTCACCAACGGTCATCATATCAGCTCTGTTTAAGACTTGTTGACGCATTTCTTGCAAGTATTCATGGACATGCGGACCGTTGGCAACGGCTTTATCCGAATTACCATACTCACCCCCCTCTGGCACTTCACCATCAGGCAAGCCATCTGGCTTAGAAATGAGGGAAATAACGTCCATTCGGAAACCATCGATGCCCTTATCCACCCAGAAATTCATCATGTCAAAGACAGATTGACGTACTTTAGGATTAACCCAATTTAAATCAGGTTGACCTTCGACAAATAAGTGTAGATAATATTGCCCTGTTGCCTCATCAAATTTCCAAGCTGGCCCAGAGAAAAATGAGCCCCAGTTATTAGGTTCGTGTCCATCCACTGGATCACGCCAAATATAGAAATCACGCTTATCATTATCTTTTGAACTACGGCTTTCAATAAACCATTTATGCTGATCTGAGGTATGATTAACAACCAAATCCATCAAAATTTTGATGCCCTTGTCATGCGCTTTTGCTAGCAAACGATCAAAATCAGCCATTGTACCAAATTTGGCATTGATATCTTCATAATCGGAAATATCGTAACCATTATCTTTGTCTGGTGATGCATAGACAGGATTTAGCCATACAACATCGGCACCTAATTTTTTAATGTAATCAAGGCGTTGCTCGATACCCTGTAAATCACCGATACCATCTCCATTAGCGTCTTGAAAAGACCTAGGATAAACTTGATATACAACTGCTTTTTGCCACCATTTTATTGTTTCTGTCATGATAATTCTCCTTTTTTAATTACGATTTTCTTCTTTTACGGTCCAGATTAGGCAACCACCAATCATCAAGAAGACACCGGCAATTGCTAACATGTGTGCCATTGATTTACCCACTGCTGGGAAAATTGCAAAACTAGCAACTGACGCCACAATTTGCGGAATGCAGATAAAGCAATTGAACAATCCCAAATAGATGCCATCATGCTTACCATCTAAGGCATTCGTCAAGATGGTAAACGGAATAGAAATTAACGCAATCCAACCAACACCAATCAAAATGAATCCAATCAGTGATGAAAGATGTGTATGGCCATAGGCAACAACAATAAAGCCAATACCACCAGCAATCAAGCTGAGAAAATAAGCACCTTTACGCGTTTTATTATTCAAACGCTGGAATAAAATTCCCACCAAAATTGCTACAACTGAGTAAACAGCCTGTAAAATACCAAACCAATTACCAGCCGCTTGATAACCCGCAGATGCAGGATCTGAAACATGCCAAATATTTTCTGACAAAGCACCAGTTGAATATGTCCACATATATGGAATACCGAACCAAACAAAGAATTCAACCACACCTAGTGTCCAAAATACCTTTGGTGCGTGCTTTAGAATTGTTATAAATGATTCATGCTGCTTTGTTTCGGCGCCATAGCCGTGGTAATAAGCCAGTGTTTCTGGATCGTATTCTTTCACATTCATAATAGTAAAGACAGTTGAAATTAACAAAATAGCCGCTGCCACATAAAATGAAATTTTAACAGAATCTGGAACAACACCTCGGGCAGCCGTGTTGGCTACTCCAAATGAGGTCAAAATAAACGGAAAGACGAAAGCAATCACGCCCCCTAAGCTACCCCAAATGTTTTGCAAACTCCAAGCCTTATCGGTTTGTTGTTCATTAACCATGTCAGGAATAATCATCTTGAACGGTTGCATAGAGACATTGGCCGATAGATCCATGAATAACACTGTCACTGCACCAAACCATAGCGCTGTCAATGAACCGTACCCAAAACCAAATGATCCGGTATTTGGCAAAAGCAATAACACAATTAGGGAAACCAAACAGCCGCCAATCAAATAAGGCATTCGTCGACCTAACTTAGGCAACCAAGTTTTATCAGAGAACAAACCAATTAATGGTTGCGCAATCATACCCGCTAACGGTGGCAAAATGAAGAAAAATCCCAATTTTGTTGGATCAGAACCTAACGTTTGAAAGATTCGACCCATATTACCTGTTTGCACTGAAAATGCAACTTGAACACCAGCATAACCAAAGGTCATCAAGAATAACTGCATGCTGGTCAGCATGGGGAGCTGACCTTTTTTTTGTGTCTTACTATTCAACATATTCACTCTCCTTTTAAGTGATTTTAGTTTACACACGCCGCTTTAAAGTAACCGCTTACATTTTATGCCATTATGTACCTTCAAAGTACACTTTTGATTCATAAGGTCGTAAGGTATCCCCATGATCATCATCATAGTTACTTAAAATCATATTCGCGCCATCGTTCAATCGATAATGACGTGTCTGAGTTTGATTCGTAAAGTTACTAATGACTAATAATTCAGAATCAACACCAATTCGCTTGTAAGCATAGACTTCTGAATCTGCCATGTCCAGTACCTGATAATGTCCGTTAGTGATGAGTGGCATTTGCTGTCGTAATGCAATAATTTTTTTGTAGAAATAAAAGATGGATTGTTGGTCAGCTAATGCTTGTGCCACGTTAATTGTTTCATAATTCGAATTAACTGCTAGCCAAGGTTTTCCCTTTGTAAAACCAGCCTGATTACTATCATCCCACTGCATTGGCGTCCGAGCATTATCACGTGAGGAATGGTGTATATAAGTCATCATTCGTTCTGGTGAGACACGTTGCTGTTCAACCACTAAATCTTGATAGGCATTTAAAGTATCAATGTCTTGGTATTGTGAAATTGATGACCAATCAACATTTGTCATGCCGATTTCTTCACCTTGGTAAATGTAGGGCGTTCCCTGCATAAAGTGCAATGTTGTGGCTAACATTTTTGCAGAGACAACGCGATAAGCTTCAGAATCATCACCAAATCTTGATACCACACGTGGTCGATCGTGGTTGTTCCAATAAAGACTGTTCCAAGCTTTGCCATCCAGTGCTGTTTGCCATTTAGATAAAATTCGCTTCAAATCTACTAAATTAAATCGCTCATCACTCCACTTTCCTAAGCCTTCACGGCTATTATCAATCTCCGTATGCTCAAATTGGAAAATCATTTGTAATTCGTGACTGTCAAATCCAGCATACTGAATCGCATCTGATGTTGTCACTCCTGGTGTTTCACCAACAGTGATAATATCGTTGCGTGACAACACCTTAGCATTCATTTCCTGCAAATATTGGTGTACCTTTGGTCCATTGGCAACAAATGTCATTGACGATCCGTGATTATCAGCGTTCACATTAGGATCATTTGGCAATCCTGTTTGTTTTGAGATAAGATTGATGACATCCATTCGGAATCCATCAATCCCTTTGTTCAACCACCAAGCCATTGTTTCATAGATTGCTACACGTAGCGCTGGATTTTCCCAATTCAAATCAGGTTGTTTTTTTGAGAAAAGATGTAAATAGTATTGTTTTGTTTTTTCATCAAACGCCCAAGCTGATCCGCCAAAATCCGACAACCAATTATTTGGTTCATGTCCATCGACGGGATCTCGCCAAATATAATAGTCACGATATGGATTATTACGCGACTGGCGGCTTTGTTGAAACCATTGATGTTCATCAGATGTGTGATTGACGACCAAATCCATCATGATTTTTAAGCCCAACTCATGGGCAATTGTAATCATTTCATCCACATCCGCCATCGTGCCAAATTCTGGTAAAATTTTGCGATAATCACTGATATCGTATCCATTATCATCATTTGGTGATTGGTAAATCGGACTTAGCCAGATGACTTGCACCCCTAGTTCTTTTAAATATGGGAGTCGTTGAATAATGCCCGGAATGTCACCAACACCATCACCATTACTATCCTGAAAACTGCGCGGATAAATCTGGTAGACGGTTGCTTTTTGCCACCATTTATTTTGATTCATTATCATGCCTCATGATTTCCAATTAACTTTTTAATATTTGAGTAAACGTTTACGCAATTAATATTGTAACCGCTTTCATTTCATTTGTCAAACTATTTTGGGTTATAATATAATTTATGGCTATTACAATCAAAGACATTGCAAATAAAGCTGGCATTTCAGCCGCCTCCGTCTCACGAATTTTAACTAATCGCGGGCGTTTTAGTGAGGCAACCGCACAACGCGTTCGACAATTAGCCCACGAAATGGGATACTATAAAAATCAATCGGCCGCCGATTTATCACAAAAAGAAAGTCGCGTCATCGGTGTATTGGTACCAACCACGCACACTAACTTTGCTGATGAAATCATTAAAGGTATGCAAACAAAGGCTTTCGAACTAGGTTATGAATTATTAATTGCTTTCGTTGAAACAGACAGCCAGCAGCAAATCAAAACTGTTAAATCATTGCTTTCTCGGCAATTATTAGCGGTTGTCATGTTAGCCATTGATATCGAGGAACCTGTTTTTGAGGTCTTAACAAAGGCTGACGTGAGTTTGCTGAGTGTCTCTAACCAACTCAATAATGTGATTCCCTCTATTTCCTCCGATAACTATGACATGATGCATACTATCGTGGATTATTTATACAATCAGGGACATCGCAAAATGGCCTTAATCGGAGCTTCCAATCCAGATCCGATTGTCGCTATTTTACGACGAAAAGGGTTTATTGATGCGTTGCTAGATCATGGGATTACTTATAATCCCGATTTCATTTGGGGTGTTGAAAACGCCTACCAAACTGGTTTAGATGCCATCAAAAAATTTGGCAATCCCCTGCCATTCACGGCTGCAATTGGCTCAGCAGACATTATCAGTATCGGATTACTCAATGGGGCGAAAGATGCTGGTATTGCCGTCCCAGATGATTTATCAATTGTGACCATTGATGGGACAGAACTAACCCAATTAACCCGTCCTATCCTAACAGCTGCGCAGCAAAACTTTGCACAAATGGGAGAATTAGCTATTACGACTCTCGCCGATCAAAACCTCTCGCCGCATACCATCATTTTTACTGATATCACACTCAAGCAAGGCGATACTGTGGCAAACATTAATTAGAATAACAAAAGAGTGTCAGTGCATAAAAACACTGACACTCTTTTTAGTTATCTATTGCATTTTAGCTTCAATATTTGCTAAGGTCACTTCTGAAGTAGACTCAAAATTCAAGTCCGCTCCTGACAAAACATCTGCGTTACCAATGGCTAGTGATGTCTCACCTGCGCCATTGATTGACACAATACCAGCAGCTGAATCTTCCAATCCAATAACATTTTCTGGATTTAAATGTAAGACTTCCGCAGCACGAACGAAGATTTCAGGATCAGGTTTTCCCTTTGTCAAAGTGGCTGGATCAACAATGCCAACAAAATACTTGGTCAATCCCAAATGATCTAGAATCATTGGTGCGTTTTTAGAAGCTGATGCCACCGACATTGTATAGCCGGCTGCCTTAGCTGATTGAATGAAATCTTTCATGCCAGGTAAAATATCATCTTCAGTCAATGTTGAAATGAGTTGTTGATAATTATGATTTTTCTTTTCTGCTAATGCTTCTTTATCTGCTTGAGAAAAATCATCGGCATGATCCCCAGCATCCAAAATCATTTGCAAGGAAGCCATGCGACTGATGCCCTTCAAACCTTCAGCCAATTCTGGTGTCCAAGTTGTGCCAACCTCATCAGCTGTTTGATGCCAAGCTTCGCCATGGAAACGCGCCGTATCAGCAATAACCCCATCTAAATCAAAGGCAAAACCTTTAATATCTGAAAATTTAGTCATTTTTATTTATCCTCATTTTTTTTAATTTGGTAAGTTACAGTATAAGTTTTTGTTTCGTTTGCTGGCAAAACAATATCACCAAAACCTTCATGATTAACCGCATCAGGTAAAGTCTGCATCTCAATAGCAAGCGCTGTTTTAATGTCACTGCTATCGTCAGGATTGGCAGTGAATACAACAACACCATTGCGATCTGAATCCACTGTCAAGGTCAAACTTTCATCGGGTGAAGTTAGTCCTACTCCCTCTCCTTGACGGCTTGGATCTAATACCCAAGCATCATCATAATGCTCTTGTCCCAAGACGTGCAAATGCGCAAAATCAAATTTTGTATTTTGATTATCAATCACGTTACCGGTTGGAATCGTGTGATTATCAACTTCAAGATGTTGACGTGATGCAATTTGTAATTTATGCTGACTGATATCTTGATCCTTACCAACTAAATTAAAGTAGACATGCGTCATTGGATTGAACAATGTATTCTCGGTTGAAACGCCACTAAATATAATGTCTAAACGATCTTCATCGTCCAATCGATAGGTCACTTGGGCAGCTAATTGTCCGGCGAATTCATCATCAAAGGTACGTGTAAAATTAATTTCCGCCGCTGTACCCAAATTTCTTGCTTCACCGTGCCAATTAACCGCATCAAAGCCATTAATGCCAGAGTGTAAAACATTGCCATGATCATTTGGTGTTAATGTAAAATGTGCACCCTCAATATCATAATCAGTTTTTGATAGACGGCCACCAACACGACCAATTGTGTTTCCAAAATGGAATGGATTATCTAAATACGCGGCTAAATCATCAAATTGTACTAATAATTCTTGTTTGACACCATCACGTTCAACGGAAAATGACTGCCAAGTTGCCCCGTATGAAATCGCAGTAATCTGTGTGTGATTGATATTTTCTAGGGTAAACGCCGTCACAACTTTTCCGTCGGGTAATTGTCCAAAATCCTTCTCTACTACTTTCATGATATCCTTTCCTGCTATACAGCAAATGAGCGATCACTCGCTCATCATCATGCTTATTACTTTGTCAATTCGACATCTTTTCCTAATAGGTCAATCACTAATGGTTCACCTGAAATCAAGTCAACATGTGCACCTTGACTATCAACTGACACTTCCAAAACATGACCTCGGAATACCAAACGGAAAGCATATTTTGTCCAATTCTTTGGTAAGAATGGCTTCAAGTGGAGTTTGCCATCACGAACACGCATGCCAGCAAATCCTTGCACAATCGCTAACCATGAACCTGTCATAGCGGTTATATGCAAACCATCTGACGTGTCATTATTATAATTATCTAAGTCCAAACGGGCCGCACGTTCGTACATTTCAACTGCTTTATCTTCCATTTGTAAGTCAGCAGCCAAAATTGAGTGAACAGATGGCGACAATGATGACTCATGCACTGTCAATGGTTCATAGAATTCAAAGTTGTTACGCTTTTCTTCTTCTGTAAACGCGTCTGGGAAATAGAACATGGCGTGTAATGTATCAGATTGCTTAATATATGGTGAGCGCAAAATACGATCCCATGACCAGTTTTGGTTAATTGGACGAATATCTTGTGGCATATCAGCGATTGGAGTCAAATCTTTATCCAAGAATGTATCGTGTTGAACAAAGATATGCTTTTTACCTGTCTTGGTTTCAACATCAGCCTCTGGCAAATACATTTTATCAACAATTTCTTGCCACTTTGTTAATTCTTCATCTGTCAAAGCCAACTTAGCTTTTTCATCAGCATTAATTTCATCGTAGTGTTCAAGTGAGTATTGCAAAACCCATTTTGCCATCCAATTTGTATAGAAATTGTTATTAACATTGTTTTCATACTCGTTGGGACCCGTGACACCATGAATCATGTATTTATCGTTTCGGGCAGAATAGTGGACACGATCTGCCCAGAAGCGTGCGATATTATACAAAACTTGTGCGCCATCACCGTCAAGCCATGAGTGATCTCCCGTGATATTTGTATAATTATAAATCGCATAAGCAATTGTCGAATTACGGTGAATTTCTTCAAAAGTAATTTCCCACTCGTTGTGTGACTCAATACCATCAAAGGTCACCATTGGGTACAAAGCACCCTTTAAGCCTTGCTCTTTGGCATTGTGGAATGCACCATCCAACTGATCAAAACGATATTGTAGCAATGAACGGGTCACAGACGGATCAGCAACACCAAGGTAAACAGGAATGGCAAATGCTTCGGTGTCCCAATACGTGGCACCACCGTACTTCTCGCCAGTGAAACCTTTTGGTCCGATATTCAAGCGTGGATCATTACCATAGTAAGTTGAGAATAACTGGAATAGGTTGAAGCGAATACCTTGCTGCGCCGCATCATCTCCTTCAATTTGAACATCAGCTTTTTCCCAACGATTAGCCCATTCTTGCGCATGTGCTGTGTATATGTCGTCGTATGTTTGTGCGGCAAGATCCGCAGTTAGCGTTTCACCTGCTTTAATCACTTGAGCTAGGCCGTCATAATCACGTGAAGTTGTCACAATCACGCGCTTTTCAAAACTAACTGAACTTTTAGCTGGTACTTCAATGTCAAAGTTATCAGTCACTTCTTTTTCAGAGCGGTTCACACCATGCTTTTCACCGCCAACAAAGCTCTGACGGGCAACAACTGTAAATTGTGGCACACCAAACGGATTTTCAATCGTTTGCGTAGCGATAAATGATGAATCAGTGTCATTACCTGCGTCTAAAACTTGCCAAAACTTCTCATCATAATTTGAATCTTCATTGACAACGTCAGCATCAATACTAGCATCAAAACGAATTTTGTGCGCTTGACCATCGGCAGATGATAAGTCATAGTGAATATCTGCTAGTTCCTTAACTGCTGCTGAAACTAAGCGCGTGATTTTAAACGTCACGCCAAACACAGTAAATGTTCGATTCAAAACACCATTTTTCATATCCAATGATACTTCAAAATCAGTCACGTCATTCTTAGCTAAATCAACTTGATTGCCATCAACGTAAATGTCTGCTTTGACATAGTTTAGCGCATTGATAGCTTTTCCAAAGTAAAGTGGATAACCATTTTTCCACCAACCGACACGTGTTTTATCTGGGAACCAAACACCACCAACGTAAATTCCTTGATGTGTGTCACCGGAATAGACTTCTTCGAACATGCCACGCATGCCCATGTATTCGTTGCCCAAACTCGTCATAGATTCTTGGAGACGTTTATCTTCGGGATTCAAATCATGTGATGTAACTGTCCAAGGATCAACTTCAAAAATTCGTTTCATAAGACTTTCTACCTCTTCAATTTTTCTAATGCTTAGCTTCAGCGCTAATATCTACGACGACTGATCGCACATATTAACGCCGAAGCGTTAGCCATTATTGTGCATCTACTGGATTACTGTGAATTTCATTGATAAACCCAACACTGACTGCACCAATTAACATTAAGATTCCTGATACCAAAATCATTGATGGGAAATGTGAACCAAGTGCAGGAAATAGTGCAAAACTAGCAACCGAGGCTACAATTTGTGGTAAACAAATTGAACCGTTAAACAATCCTAGATAAGTACCCATGTGATCACCAGGCAATGCGTTGGTTACCATAATAAATGGATATGCCATCATACCTGCCCATGAAATACCGATTAAAATAAATGAACCAATCAACAAATACTGTGAGTGAATAAAGAACACTGATGTGAACCCGATTGCCCCCAAAAATAGTGACAAAGCATAACCTGTTTTGTTTTTGTTTGCTGGAATCTTTGATAATACCAGCGACCACACGACGGCTGCAATCGCATAAACCGCTGACATGATACCAAACCAGTTTCCACCATTTTGGTAACCAGCCGTTGTTGGATCAGTTGCGTGGAAAATATTGTCTGCCACAGCACCAGTACCGTATGTCCACAAATATTGGAATGCCATCCAGCAGAAGAACTGAGTCAAAGTAACCATCCAAAATGTTTTTGGTGCACGCTTTAACAAAGTCAAGAAGCCACCTTCACCATCATCTGGTGTATTCAAAGCATAGCCATGATATAGCTCATAAGTGGCATCATCGTATTCTTTCACGTTAAAGACTGCAATCAGTGAAAAGACAACTAAGACAATCGCACCAACATAGAATGAAATAATCACAGAGGCTGGCACCTGACCTTTAGGTGCTGTATTAGCAACACCAATGGCTGTCAGCAAGAATGGAAAAATGGTTGCCAACACAGACCCTGTATTAGATAAGAAACTTTGGATTGAGTATGCGTATGACTTTTGGTCTTCATTAACCATGTCACCAACAACCATCTTGAAAGGTTGCATTGCAACATTAGAGCTCAAATCCATGAACAAAATTGTAATCGCTCCAAACCACAAACCAGCAGTAGTTGAAAAACCAAAACTACCTGAATTAGGCAACAAGAACATCACGATAACTGACACCAGAGCGCCAACCAATAGATAAGGCATTCGACGACCAAAGCGCTTTGTCCAAGTGCGATCTGAGAAATAACCAACTAGTGGTTGAACAAACAACCCTGCCAATGGTGGTAGGATGAAGAAAAATCCTAACTTAGTGGGATCAGCACCCAATGTCTGAAAAATACGTCCCATTTGGGAACTCTGCAATGAAAACGCCATCTGCACGCCCAAAAATCCAAAACTCAGCATCCAAATGGTGCTTAGCGGCAAGTTTGGCAACCCCTGCCCTTTTTTCTTATCTGCCATAATTACTTCCTCCAAAAATTATTTTGAAACATAACTTGTTTGCTCTAATCATGCACCATTTCTATGAACAATTCGTGATGAAACTGTATTTTCTTCATTAGAAATCAGACACATATTTTTGAACATCAAAATCATGTAACCGTTTACATTTTATAGTATAAAACATTTTGATAATTAATGGAAGCGTTTGCACAATGTTAACGGTAACATCATCACAAACTTGTTGTTTCTCGAACAACTATATCTGGTAAAATGCTGGTATTTTCTGCTTCTAAGGTGTTTTCTGATTCAATCTGAGAAATAATTTGTGTGACAATTTTTTCAGCAATTAAGGCAAACGGTTGTCTCACAGTAGTTAATTGCGGTTGAGTCAGCTGATCAATGAACACACCATCAAATCCGATTACGCCACATTCACGCGGAATATGATAAACACGCTGAACAGCACGCAACACACCAAGTGCAATCCGATCAGTCGCACAAACAATCGCAGTTGGTAATTCGAAATTGTGCATTAAGTTCGTTACTAGCGTATCCGCTAAGTGGGCATGATTTTCAGTTTGATAAACGTTAACACGACCGCCTTTTTGTGCCATAACTGCTCGATACCCAGCTTCACGTTGCTTAGCAAAAGGTAAATCTAACGATAAACCAATATAATAAATATCACGATATCCCTGCCGCCACATATATTCAGTCGCTTTTTCAATCCCTGCTCGATTATCCACGTCAACAGACGATAAGGGACAATTTGGTGGCGCTGCGCCATAAAGTGTCACTGGCACATCAAGCGTTTGTAATTTTAATAAATCTTCTTGTCGCCAACCGCTGACAATTATCCCGTCAATACTTTGTGTCTCTGCCGTAATATCTAAGCTAATTTCTAGTGTGTAGCCTTTTTGTTGTAAATTATGAGCTAATCGAATCAATAATTTGGCATAATTCGGTTCAACTGTTGCAACATCTTCTAAAAGTAAGAAACGAATGACATAATGGCGTTGGTTGACCAATGCCCGTGCGACTTGGTTCGGCACATAGCCGACGGCTTCAATTGCTTGTTGTACTAATGTCATCAGTTCAGGTGATACTTGATCTGGATGATTAATTACACGGCTAACTGTCATTTTTGAAACATGCGCCTTTCGCGCAACATCGCTTAAATTCACCATGTCTCATCACCAAATTCAGGTAAACGATACGGCACAATCACGCTTGTTGCCTTAGTTTGCTCCAGCACAGAACGCTGATCGTTAAACAATAATCGGACCGCTTCACTGCCCAAGCTACGTGGTAATACATCAACTGAGTAAAAGTCCTTACCACCCAGTCGTGCATATTCAGAACGATTAAAAGCTATCGTTGGCAATTTTGGATGTGTGGGCAAATGCGCTTGCGCCTGAATACGTGCCAGATAGCCGATTTTGTCATCACTAGCAATAATGCCGTCAATTTCGTGGTGCAATTCGAAATAACTTTCCAATACCTGTTTTTGCGCTTGAAAATCAATTGGTAATGATAAGACTTGACCGTCTGGTTGTGCAATATGAAAGCCGATTTCACGATTTCGCTCATAACGCCAATCAGCCAACGTACGAACAAAGAGTGGTGCTTTTAGATTAAACTGGTCAACTAGCTGCCTAGTTGCCTCTTCACCAGCTCGGCGATTATCATTATCAACATATAAAACATCATTAGCTTGCTCGGGTTCACCTGTAACAACAACACGGGCGTTGTTTTCTCGTAATAATTCAGAAATCGGATCATTTTCAACAGTGTAAAGTAGTATAAAACGGCGAACTTGTCCAGCTTCCACCATCATTTTAACGGCATTGTAGACTTCAGACCAATTGCTGCCCGTCGCAGTAGTCAATAAGTATTGTCGCGCAACAAGTTGAGAATTAATCCCAAATAGTAATTGCATGGCAAAATCATTTTCAGCACTACCTGCAGCTTGTGGTTGAAAAACAACCCCTACCGTGTTGCTTTCACGCTGTGTTAAGTTCCGTGCAGCAAAATTTGGCGTATAGCCCATATCTTGTGCAAGTTTTTTAATACGTTCCTTTGTTTTAACACTAATTTTCGGTGAATCAGCCAACGCGCGCGAAACCGTTGAAATAGCAACTCCGGATTTATTTGCAATATCTTGTATTGTTACCATAGCGACCTCCTGTACACGTTATTTTAACATGAAAAAGATTGGGACTGACGCCCCAATCTTTTTTAACCTTTGACCGAGCCACTTGTCACACCAGAAACGTAGAATCGTTGCAACACAATAAACAAAATCGTAATTGGAATTGCAATAATCACTGCCCCCGCAGCGAAACTCATGAATAATGAATTGGCCGTCTCTTTAGTCATCATCGAATATAATCCGATTGCAACTGTATAATTTTTAACATTGTCACCCATAATAACCTGAGCAAAAATGAAATCCATCCATGGACCAGTAAAAGCTGTCAATGCCGTAAAGACAATGATTGGTTTAGATAATGGCAATGTAATTTTGGTGAAAATTTGCCATTTAGTTGCCCCATCTAACATGGCACTTTCATCCAATGAATACGGAATCGTATCAAAAAATCCTTTTTGGATGTAAAATCCCAAACCAGCGCCAGATACATAAACTAATATTAGGGCGAATAAACTTTGCGTTAACCCAGCTGCTTTCAAAATGTAATAGATAGCAAACATTGCCATAAAGCCCGGAAACATGTTCAAAACTAAGGCAACCTTCAAAAAAGGACCCTTTAACTTAAATCGTAAGCGACTCAATGAGTATGCCATTGCTAACACTAAAGCTGTGGAAATAAAGCCGCTCACAATCGACACAAATAACGTATTCAAGAACCAGCGACCAAAAGGATATTGTGAGTTGGTAAAAAGTTGTACGTAATTATGAAAGGTGTAGGTTTTTGGCCAAAAATAGTTTACAAACGCGCCACCCTCGCCACGGAAACTAGTCAATATAATCCAGAGAATGGGCACGACCCAAATAATTGCCATGACAGTCAATAATAGATACAAAATCATTGTATTACGGCGTTTTACGCCTTTTAAACTATGCATTGCTATGCCTCCATTCCAGAATTTGATATTCTCTTATAAGCAATCAACGAGAATGTTGCGGACAAAATGAAGATTAAGATACCAATTACCGAAGCTAAGTTATAATCAGCAGTATTCAAAGTTAAATTGTACAACCAAGTAATCAGCAAATCTGTTGATCCAGCGCCGTAATAATTAGAATTAGCTGGTCCACCACCTGTTAACAAGTAAATCACGTTAAAATTGTTCACATTACCAATGAACTGTTGAATCAAACTCGGTGCCATCACAAACACAATTTGCGGAAATGTGATTGACTTGAAAATTTGAAATTTATTAGCGCCATCAATTTCTGCTGCTTCAATTTGTTCTTCGGATTGATTTTGTAAGATCCCCGTTGTCACCAACATTGTAGCTGGAATACCAATCCATAAGTTGACAACAATAATTGTAAACTTGGCAAACAATGGATTTGTGAAAAATGGTAACGATGTTTTAATCAGACCAGAGTTGATCAATAATGTGTTAACTAGTCCGCCGTCAGCAAACATATTGTTCATAATCAGCAAACTAATGAAGGCTGGAATCGCCATCGTTAAAATAAAGATAGTTCGAAAAACTTTTTTACCCTTGATGCCCTTAGCATTGATCATCATCGCCAAGATAACGCCAAAGAAAAATGAGGTTACTGTTGCTGCAACAGCCCAAATTAACGTCCAAGCCAATACTGGGAAAAAGGTATTGGCCATTTGCCCTGAAATAACATTACCAAAATTCGCAAATCCGACCCAACTAAATAAATTTTTGGGTGGCAAGTGGTTGTGATCGTATGATGTAAAAGCGATCGCAATCATATAAATCAATGGCAAAATGGTAAAGAACAAAACACCTGTCATCGGAATTGCCATCAAAGTCACATGCATTTTTTCGTCAAGCAAGGACGCTAAGTCTTGCTTCAACGTTGGCAGTGTCTCACCGGCTTGTTTCAATTCCCATATTTTACGCGCCGATCCCAAATTAGCACGATATAAGAGAATAAACAGTACCGTAATAATGACAGCTAGCATACCCCATAGTAGCAAAAGCATCGAATTATCACCCGCTTTTAATACAGAAATCCCTAACTTTTTGTCATAAACCAAACCCTGTGCATGTGTTCCCAGCGTTATCATGTTGTGATAAGCTTTTAATCCTGTCGTGAATAACCACGCCACCCAAGATATTTCTAGTAATAAAAAGATGAATCCTTTGAGATATTGCTTATTGGCAATGTTGGCAGCTCCCATAATAATATAAGAAGCCTTAGTTGCACCATCTGCTTTTTTAAATAACTTTGTTAGTGGTATATGCGCTTCAAAAGTCGAATGCTTTTTTCTTTTAAACATCTTTCTTTCCATCCTTCATAAGTATGTACACAGTGAGTGATAGCCACTCACTGCTTTACTTTTATTTAACTGATTTTGAGGCATTTTTAACCAGAGTGGTTAGCTTTGGCAACATTTGACTGTCTGAAATCTTGCCCTTGTATGTGTCGTTAAACAAGGCATCAGCTGATGTCCAGAAATTAGCCATGGCCGGTGATTTAGGCATTGGTGTTGAATAACCTTTCTTCGACATATCAACAACCGCCTTTGCAAGCGCATCATTTTGAATATCTTGAGAGGCTTGAACTTTTTTAGATGATGGAATGTAGTGCGAATTTTTGAATCCTAGCTCTTGTACCTTATCACTTGATAAGTATTTCGCTAATTTCATCGCTGCCAAAGGCTGCTTAGTATCTTGCTTAACACCGAATAACTTAACACCCAAGAACGCCTGCATCTGTTTTTCACCTGAACCCAAGTCAACTGTTGGATATGGTGCAATGCCTAAGTTGTCCCCTAAGGCTTTTTTATAGTCATTGTATGACCATGGACCAGACAAAGTTGCCGAAATTTTGCCTGATTGTAGCAGACTCAATGTGTTCGTGCTGGCTTGAACAACGCCAGGATTGTCTTTTTGAGCTTTCATCCACTTCAAAACGGACACACCTTTTTTGTTGTCGATATTTGTGCCTTTTGCTTTTTCACCATTAGCACCATACAACGTATCTCCGGCAGTGTAGAACAGTGGTGAGAAAATGTAGTTAGCACCAGCTGATGCTAAATTAGTTCCCACTTTTCCCTTAGATGTCAAACTAGTCCAAGATTTAATATCATCACTGCCAAGTTGCGTTTTGTTATAATACAAGACTTGTGACTCAATACCGTAAGGATAACCATACACCTTGCCCTTATAGGTTGCCCCTTTCATTGCATTAGAAATTTGCGTTGATTTAAGGCTCTTGGCATATTTAGTATTTTGATAAATTAATCCCTGTGAAGCTAGCGAACCGATTTGATCATGCGGAAACATGAATACATCTGCAGCAGCTGATGGATCCTTTTGCAAATTCTTTAATGCATCAGTTGAGCTTGTGTACTTAATAGTCACCTTGATACTAGGATTCGCTTTTTCAAAATCTTTGACAGCTTGAACATAAGTTGGTTTTGTACTTGTATCTACCCACAACTTCAACTTTTTCGTCTTGGCAGCACTTACTGTTGGGGTATCAAGTGAAACACTCAATAATCCAACGGCAGTTGAAGCCGTCAGCAATGTTACCATTGCGCCAGTCGTCACGCTCATCATTTTTCTCATGATGTTTTTCCTCCAGAAAAATTCTCTTTGTATTTTTGATTACGCAATCATCATAAAACATTTATCCAAGTAATGCAAGCGCTTACATTTTTATTTTTTATGAATTGGTCTAGACAAGCTATGATATTTTTATTGATAATAATTGAGCATATAAAGAAGTATTTTTTTATTAAGTATGAATTATCTATGATTTTATTATTGAATTAATCACATTTTTCACAAGCATATAAAATTTGGTATAACACTTTTGTGGAAACGCTTGCATTTATTTTTAAATATGCTAATCTAATTCATGTAAGCGCTATCATTTTTATAGTTGCGATAACCAATATTAAAATACGAGGAAGAAAAAATGGCTGAAATTCGTTTGGAACACATCAATAAAACATATCCACACATGTCCACCCCATCTGTGGCAGATTATAATCTTCAAATTCACGATAAAGAGTTTATCGTGTTTGTCGGTCCGTCTGGTTCTGGTAAATCAACTGTTTTACGTATGATCGCCGGCTTGGAAGAAATATCTGGTGGCGAATTTTTCATTGACAATAAATTAATGAATGATGTTCCACCTAAGGACCGAGATATTGCGATGGTTTTTCAAAACTATGCCCTCTACCCACATATGAGCGTGTTTGATAATATCGCTTTCGGTCTCAAATTAAGAAAAGTGCCCAAAGCAGAAATCACAAAACGTGTTCAAGAAGCAGCAAAAATTCTTGGCATTGAAGACTATCTCGATCGCAAACCCGCTGATTTATCTGGTGGTCAAAGACAACGTGTGGCAATGGGTCGCGCAATCGTTCGCGATGCGAAAATTTTGTTAATGGATGAACCACTATCTAACCTCGATGCAAAATTACGTGTTGAAATTAGAGCAGAAATCACTAAGATTCACAAGCGAATTGGTGCCACTACTATTTATGTGACACATGACCAGACAGAAGCTATGACACTGGCTGATCGCATTGTTATTATCGACCACGGTGACATTCAACAAGTCGGTACACCGCAAGAACTCTACAATGAACCTGCTAACATTTTTGTTGCCACATTCATTGGTATGCCATCAATGAATATGATTTCTGGCCAGTTCAGTCATGATATATTGACCACAAAAGATGGCTTTACTCTGAAAATTCCGCTTGGTATGGCTAAACAACTCACTGCCCGTGGCTACGAAGGCAAACAAGTTGTCTTTGGTGTCCGACCGGAAGATATTCACTCCGAGCAAGTAGCACTTGACACCTATCCCGAAAGTAAAGTAACAGCAACTGTTACCATTGCAGAACTAATGGGCGCCGATTCAATGTTGTATACGCAAGTTGGTTCACAACAACTGATTGCTCGCGTCAATGCCCGCGATTACAATCAACCTGGTGTCTCAGTCGAACTCGCTATTAACACTAATAAAGGACACTTTTTTGATGCCGATACGACACAGCGTATTGTCTAAGACGGTCGCAAATCCCCTGACATTTTAATCCATTAACGAGGCAATTATTTATGAATAAAGCAGCAATTTATCACCGCCCTGAATCTGAATACGCTTATTTATATACAGCAGATGAACTACGATTACGCATCCGAACAGCAAAAAATGATATTCAATCAATTAGCATCGTTGCTGGAGATCCCTATAATTGGCAGAACGGTACTTGGCAAAAATCGGCCAATGTCGTCATGAAAAAAACACTTGTCACTGAAACACATCAATATTGGCAAGCATCATTAACAGCGCCTTTCAACCGTTTAAACTATGGCTTTATTTTAACTGACAGTCTCGGCGCTTCCGTTTTTTATGGTGATCAAGGATTTGAAGCACTCACGTCTTCTTCAAATGATGACAACAGTTTGATGGGTGCTAATAATTATTTCAAAATGCCCTATTTTCAAGAAATTGATCGTTTTAAAGCACCAGAATGGGTCAAAAAAACTGTATGGTACCAAATTTTTCCTGAACGGTTTGCCAATGGTGACACATCAAATGATCCATCTGGAACATTACCTTGGCGGTCAGGTGATCATCCCACCGCTGAAAGTTTTTATGGCGGGGACTTGAAAGGTATCATCAACCATTTAGATCACTTCAGTCAACTTGGTATTAACGGCTTGTATCTCACACCTATTTTTAAAGCACCTACTAATCATAAATATGATACGCAAGATTATTTTGAAATCGATCCACATTTTGGTACAAAAGAAGATTTTAAATTATTGGTTGAAAGAGCACATGCGGCCGGAATTCGAGTGATGCTTGATGCCGTGTTCAATCATATCGGTGATCAAAGTCCTCAATGGCAAGATGTTATTGCTAATAGTCGTCAATCAAAATACGCTGATTGGTTTCATATTCATGACTTCCCTGTGCGTTATACGCCGACTGATAATTTCGAATATACTGCAGACGCAAATTATGATACATTCGCATTTACGCCGCACATGCCAAAACTTAATACCGCTAATCCAGAAGTACAAGATTATCTGATTGACATCGCGACCTACTGGATAAAAGAATTTGATATTGATGGCTGGCGTTTGGACGTGGCGAATGAAGTCGACCATCATTTCTGGAAAAAATTCCGCAGAGCAACTACGAATATCAAGCCTGATATTTATATACTTGGTGAAATTTGGACAAGTGCACAATCATGGTTGCAGGGCGATGAATTTTCGGCCGTCATGAATTATGCTTTCACAGGGTCAATTGTTGACTTTTTTGCCAAACAACAAATTTCGCCCTCCCAGATGGTCCATAAACTCAATGCACAACTAATGCTAAATCGTGATCAAACCAATCAGGTGATGTTTAATCTACTTGACTCACATGATGCGCCACGCATTCTAACCGTAGCACACAATAATAAGGCAATTGTGAAACAAATGTATACTTTTATGTTTTTACAGCAAGGTACGCCTGATATCTATTACGGTAGCGAATATGCAATGAGTGGTCAACAAGATCCAGATAACCGCCGGCCTATGGTTTGGCAAAGTGATCAACAAGATGCAACGATGTATGATTTTTTGAAGCAACTGATTCAGCTACGTCATGATTATCAAACTGTCTTGTCTGAGGGAACACTGTCCTGGGAGACGGATGATAACAAAAACATTGTTGGTTTCACACGTCAGCTAGGTCAAACAAAGATATTCGCAATATTTAATGCTGGGAATACAAATTACGAAATACCAACATCAATTGATATATCTCACATCATTTCAGAGCAGTTGTACAACAGCCACATCATTCAGCCTAACGGCTTTCTTGTGACGATTTCTAATCAGTAAGGAGTTTTTTATGACAGCACCTTGGTGGCAATCAGCCGTTGTTTATCAAGTCTATCCCCGTTCATTTCAGGACACTAATCATGACGGCATCGGCGATATTCAAGGCATTATCTCACATCTTGACTACTTGCAAAAACTAGGCGTTGATGCAATATGGCTATCACCAGTTTATGCTTCTCCAAACGATGATAACGGCTATGATATCAGTGATTATGAAAATATCATGGCTGAATTTGGTACCATGACCGACATAGAAGAATTAATTCATGATGCTCGTGAAAGAAATATCAAAATCGTGATGGATCTGGTATTAAATCATACTTCTGATGAGCATGCTTGGTTTATTGAATCAAAGCGAAGTCGTGATAACGCTTATCGTGATTTTTATGTCTGGCGAGATGGTACCCATAATGCTGAACCAAATGACCTACATTCTGCATTTGGTGGTAGTGCCTGGACATTAGATCCACTCACGAATCAATATTATTTACATCTATTTAGTCCAAAACAACCAGACTTAAATTGGACCAATCCTGATGTCAGACAAGCAATCTATGCCATGATTAATTTCTGGATTGACAAAGGCGTTGGTGGTTTTCGTTTAGACGTCATTGATTTGATTGGTAAAATACCAGATGACAAAATAACCGCTAATGGGCCTAAGCTCCATGAATACTTAAAAGAAATGAACCAAGCATCGTTTGCTAATCATGATTTGATGACAGTTGGCGAAACTTGGGGTGCGACACCTGACATCGCCAAATTATATACGCGTCCTGACCGAAAAGAACTATCAATGGTTTTTCAATTTGAACACATAACTCTCGATCAAGAATCTGGTCAAGACAAATGGTTTTATATTCCATTAGATGTTAGCAAACTCAAGGGGGTCATGACTAAATGGCAAACACAGCTCAACAGTGATGATGGTTGGAATTCACTTTTTTGGAACAATCATGATTTACCTCGGATTGTATCACGATGGGGTAATGATACGATTCACCGTGTGGCATCAGCAAAAATGTTGGCAATTTTACTGCACATGATGAAAGGCACGCCCTACATTTATCAAGGCGAAGAAATTGGGTTAACCAATACACCAGTCAAAGATATTTCTGCTTTACGAGATATTGAATCATTAAACTATTACCATGACTCACTTAAGGATGGCTATTTATCAGCTGATGTGATACTTGATCAAATTAATCATAAAGGTCGTGATAATGCAAGACGACCTATGCCTTGGCGCAACAGCCTAAACGGTGGTTTCTCTGATGTTGATCCTTGGATTGATGTTAATAGCAATTACCCTGATATTAATGTTGAAGCCGCTTTGAATGATTCCAACAGTATTTTCTACACTTATCAAAAATTAATTACGCTTAGACATCAAAACCCAATTGTTGTCTATGGTGATTTTGAGCTCATTGATACAGTTGATCAAGTTTTTGCCTATTACCGACACTATCATGATCTAACTTGGCTAGTTGTGACTAATTTCAGCAATCAGACCAATACGTTTACAAGTGAAGATCACATAGAAGCCACCATGATTGCAAATTATGACGAACCAAAAAATTTGCATAATAAAATACTTCAACCTTACGAGGCATTTGTGGTTCAAGTCACGACAAAATTGTAATTTTGGAGGTATTTATTGATGACAAAAATTAATCCACCATGGTGGCAATCCACTATTGGCTATCAAATTTATCCACGCTCCTTTCAGGATACAAATCATGATGGTATCGGCGATTTACAAGGTATTATTAAGCGCCTACCCTATCTTAAATGGCTTGGTATTGATTTTATTTGGCTAAATCCAATTTATACCTCACCAAATGTCGACAACGGTTATGACATTGCTGATTTTCAAAACATCGCTTCAGAGTATGGTACGTTATCTGATTTCAAAACGCTTATTGCAGCTGCTCACAAACAAGATATCCGTGTCATTATGGATTTAGTTGTCAACCATACATCAAACCAGCATGCTTGGTTCAAAGCAGCCAAAACTAGTCGTACTAACCCTTACCACGATTTTTATATTTGGCAACAAAATTATAATCACCAACCACCAAACAATTGGACTAATTTTACTGGAGATAGTGTTTGGACCTATAATCAAGCAACTGATGAATGGTATTTCCACTTGTTTGCGCCAGAACAGCCTGATTTAAATTGGGAAAATCCATCTGTACAAACTGAAATTATCAATATGATTACTTGGTGGTCTGAGCAAAACATTGATGGCTTTCGTCTCGATGCGCTCAGTCATCTTAAAAAGGTTTCATTTGAGACACCACAACCCACTGGTGAACATCAATTTGATATTTTTGCTAATAATCCAGGTATCGAACAATTTTTAAAACGCTTGCATGATACTTTTCAATCACTTCATTTGATGACTGTTGGCGAGGCTGGCGGTGTGCATGCCGACACGGCTAGAAATTGGACGGGACCACAGGGTTTCATTAACATGATTTTTGAATTAGAACATCAATCTCGTCAATCAGGAGTACCGCCGCGCGCTGACATCAATCATTTACTTTCTAGTTTGACAACGTGGGAGGAACAACTAAATTCACAAGGCTGGCTAGGCATCTATTTAGAAAATCATGATCAGCCTAGATCTCTAACTGTTTATGGTGATAACAATCCTTTAGCAGCAAAAAGCTTGGCAACTTTGTTGCTCACATTGCGAGGCACACCTTTTATTTATCAAGGTGAGGAATTAGGCATGACCAATATGCCCTTTACCTCGCCAGACCAAATTGATGATCCACCAACTTATCATGATTTTCAACGCTTCAAGTCGGCTGGTATTGCAACAGATTTAGCTTTAAAAAAAGCAACAAGTTGGTCGCGTGACAACGCTCGAACCCCCATGCAATGGACGAAATTCGGCTTTTCCGACAATGCAGCAGATTCTAAAAAGACATGGCTAGTGACTAATCCTAACACGACAACGCGTAATTACCAAGAAGACAAAGAAAATCCTGACTCAATACTGAATTACTATCGTCGCTTAATCGATCTCCGTCGACATGATGATACCTTAAAGTCAGGTGATTTTAAGTTAATCACTATGGAAAAAACTAACATTTTAGTATTTACACGAAATTCAACAGATAGCCAACGATTAATTGTCATCAACTTGTCAGATACCCCTCAAACAATTTCCCTGCCCGAACAACTACTCAATAAAGGCTGGCAGCCATTGATAGCGACTATTGATCCTATTCCAGAAATATCACTATCCATCCACTTGCAACCTTTTCAATCTATTATCTGGTATAATTAACGTTTTAAAGGAGCAGATCATGGGTAGATATCAAATTGATTTTAAACAAAAACAAGCCGATGCAAAATACAAATCGGGCCAACAAACACAAACAACGAAAGCTGACAAAATTGACGAAATTAGAGCAAAAATGGTCGCTAACAAAAAGCAATCCGAACGTTAAAAATACGTTTGGATTGCTTTTTACATAATCGTTCTAACAAAATTTAGGACTGCATCATTAAATTGATCTGGTGCCTCAATGTGAGGAATATGTCCCGCTTTATCAATAGTGATACCTTGACCATTTTTTGACATGGCGACAACTGTTTCAACATGTGCCGACGGCCAAAGTGGCGAGTCTTGGCCAGCAATAAACAAGTGCTTCACTTGCTCACGACGTAACACATCACGCCAATCTTGCATTAAACTGTCTAATAGTAGTGGTTCATTGTACTGAAAGTCAAATGGTTGATAGTTATCAGCCAACGCATGTTTGACTGTTTCTAACAGTTTTAATCGCGTTAATTTTGTATGCGGTAGTTTTGTCGCTGCTGTCCAAATCATCGTCAAATCAGCATTAAAAATGCCATACGGCCAGCTATCATCTCGCAATATCTTTGGAAGCTGATCTTCAGTAATGATAGCTCTGACGTTGGCATCCCCATATAAGGATAAGTAAGCCCAAATTGTGCTGGCACCCATTGAATGTCCCATCAATATTGGCTTTTCCAGCCTCAATTGTGCCATTAATTCAGCTAAATCTTGCCCGTGCCGTGCCATTCGCATACCGTAGTCAACCGTATCGCTTTTCCCATGGTTACGACGATCATAAGTGATTACCTGTAAGCCAGCGTTTACTAGTGGTTCAACCTGCATCACCCATGTTGCTTGATTCCCTGAATATCCTTCAACCAAAATAATGGGCTGACCTGTACCAAATATTTGATAATCGAGTCTCACACCATCATTTGTCATCATTGTTGACAAAATCTGTTCCTCCAATCAAAACAAAGTCGCTACAAAAAGCAACTTTGTTTATGTCAAGCTTATTATATATGAATTGGTAGGCCATCCGCAACTTCAGCGGCATCCATGATGGCTTCACCCAAAGTTGGATGTGGATGAATTGTTAGCAAAATGTCTGTCGTCGTTAGACCATTTTCAATGGCTAATGACAATTCAGAAATCAAATCCGAGGCGCCCGGACCAACAATTTGTGCACCCAGTAGCGCTTTAGTTGTCTTATCGCTTATCAAACGAATAAAGCCAACTGCTTCATCAATTGAAATGGCACGGCCGTTAGCAGCAAATGGAAACTTCGAAATTGTAGCCGTTAACTGCTTTTCAGTCACTGAATCCGGTGTCTCGCCTGTTGTTGCTAATTCATAATTTGTATAGGCAACTGCTGGTAAGGAATAGTGCAAGTCACGAGCATGCGCATCCCCAGAAATTGCAGCTGCAGCAATTTTAGCTTGAAAACTTGCCTTATGTGCCAATTGTGGCCCCGCTGTCACATCCCCAATGGCGTAAATATGAGGCACAGTTGTCTGCATGTTATCAGCAATTTCAATCAAACCACGATCGCTTAATTTGACATCAGTGTTGTTGAGACCAAGCGTATTGGTATTAGCGCGTCGACCAACAGCAATTAACAAATAATCACCAGAAACTGTTTGTTCTTGCCCATCTACTTCATAAGTCAATGTCACATCGTTTTCAGTTTGGACAGCGCTTTTTGCCATGGCTGAGGTAACAATCACCCCACCACGTTTCGTGAAATCATCTATGACTGGTTTAGCCATTTCTGCGTCGAATCCATTTAGCGTGTGATCCAAGCCTTCAATAATTGTGACCTGAGAGCCTAGGTTAGCATAAGCACCACCAAGTTCAGAACCAATCACGCCACCACCAACAATAATTAGCTTATTAGGTATTTCAGGTAAACTCAAGGCGCCAGTAGAATCAACAATTCGCTTACCAAATGGAAAAGCCGGAATTTCAATTGGGCTAGAACCAGTCGCAATGATAGCATTGTTAAATTGCAGCAATTCGTGGCCATCTTCTTGAACAACATTTAATGTTTCATTGTCATTAAATGATGCTTCACCCTGAATAATATCAACATGATGCTTTTTGAGCAACATTTTAACACCACCAGTCAGCGTGTTGACCACAGTATTTTGCTTCCAATCTTGTGTCTTTGACCAATCGATTTTTGCTTCAGCTTGTGTCAAACCAAAAGGATTGTCTGATATAGCATCACGATAATGATGTCCCACATTGATTAAGGCTTTTGAAGGAATACAACCGACATTTAAACAAACACCACCAATTTGATCACGTTCGATAATAGTCACATTTTGACCCAATTCAGCAGCGCGAATAGCGGCTACATAACCACCAGGTCCTGATCCGATAACAACTGTATCTACTTCACGTGCTTGTGCACCAACAACCATGATTACACCTCCATCAACATATAGGCTGGGTCAGCCAACAGCTGCTTCAAATAATTAATAGCTGACTGTCCTAACATGCCATCAATCAAACGATGATCATAACTCAATGACAATTTCATATTTTGACCGACCGTTAATTCACCATCTGAACCAACAATGGGTTCTTTCAGAATTGATCCCAAGCCAAGAATCGCGACTTCTTTACCATTAATAATTGGTGTGAACCAAGTACCACGTGCCGAACCAAGGTTAGAAATTGTAATCGTACCGTCTTGCATTTGCGCTGGCTTAATTGTTCCTTCACGAACTGCGGTAGCTAACTCAGCAATTTCTTTAGCTATTGTCACGATTGATTTTTGGTCAGCCTGCTTAATGACTGGCACATAAAGACCACTTGGCGCATTAACAGCAATGCCCATATTGACATCGTCATGATAGACAACTTCTTGCGTATCCATGTCTAGACTGGCGTTGATTTCAGGGAACTTTTTAGCTGTTGCCGCTAACGCTTTTACCGCATAAGCCAAATAAGTCAAATGAATGTCTTGATCGGCCAATTGCGTCTTAAATGTTTGGCGATGAGCGACCAATTTGCTAACTTCAACCGAATCAAAATTAGTAACCGTTGGAATAGTTGTATTCTGTGTTGCCATTGCTTTAGCAATTGCCTTGCGAACGCCTGACATTGGTTGGCGACCTTCGCGTACAGGTTCAGGAACTGCAACATCTTTGGTCACTGCCGCTGTGGCTGAGGCAATTGTTTCATTAGATGCCTCACTTGAAATTGCAGCTACTGGTGTATCCGTTGCTTGGTATGCCGTGACATCAGCTAATGTCACATGCCCATGACGACCCGTTGCCGGAACTTTAGTCAAATCAATTCCTTTTTCAAAGGCCAAATGGCGTACTGATGGCATAGCCAAAACATGTCCATTCACAACTTGTGGTAATTCAGTCGCTGTCGGTGTTTGCGGTGTGACTGAAGTGGTTGTATCAACTGATGTGTCTTCAGCTGTATCGCTGGCTGTTGGTTCAGCGCTCTCATCACTACTGTCGCCACTACCGTCACCATCAAATTCAATCAATGAATCGCCAACAGAGACAGTTGTGCCTGCGTCAACAAACAGCTTGGTGACAGTACCTGCGTACGGCGATAAAATTTCTTGAATCAGTTTATCATTTTGAACTTCCGCGACTGGGTCATCCATAGCCACAGTATCACCAACTTTAACTAACCACGACGTGATGTCACCCTCAGCCATGCCTTCGCCAATATCTGGCATTTTAAAAATCTCAGTCATAATTAACAACCTCCATCACTTTTGCAACAACATCATCAGGCTTAATCATCCAATCATTTTCTGCCTGCCCAAATGGATAAACTGAATCAGGTGCTGCAACACGACCGATGGGTGCTTTTAGGCTTAAAATAAAGCGTTCTGAAATCTCACCCATTACATTGGCACTAACTCCAGCCATGCGTTGTGCTTCTTGCACGACAACAACACGTCCAGTTTTTGTCACCGTGTCACCAATTGATTTGATATCCAATGGTGAAACAGTGCGCAAATCTAACACTTCTGCGGACACACCATTTTTGGCTAAGGCGTCCGCAGCCTTTAATGCTACAGGTACACCGCCACCATACGAAATAATAGAAACATCTTCGCCTTCATGCGCCACAGCGGCTGTATCAAGCGGTGTTGTGTAATAGCCTTCGGGTACTTCACCTTTTAATGAACGGTACAAATGCAGATTTTCTAAGAAAACGACAGGGTCGTTGGATTCAATTGAACTCAGCAATAATCCCTTGGCATCAGCTGGATTAGCTGGCATTACAACACGAATGCCTGGAATCTGTGCCATCATACCTTCTAAATTGTCTGCGTGCATTTCTGGTGTTTTGGTACCGCCGCCATATGGTGACCTCACGACAATTGGCATTTGGCGTGTGCCATTGAAACGGAAGCGGTTACGAGCCATTTGACCAGCTATGGAATCCATCACTTCAAAAACAAATCCGAAAAACTGAATCTCCATAATCGGGCGGTAATTTTGCGTAGTCAAGCCAATCGCTAAACCACCAATACCGGATTCAGCTAACGGCGTATTGAAAACGCGCTCTTCGCCATATTTAGCCTGCAAACCATCAGTAGCACGGAAAACACCACCATTTTCACCAACGTCTTCACCAAAAATAACAACGTCATTATCTTTTTCTAGCGCTAAATCCATTGCTTCACGAATTGCATCAATATAACTTTTAACAGCCATGTCACTTTCCCTCACTTTCAAACTTACTGATTTGTTCGGTCATTGCTTGTCCGGGAACTTCCAATGTATGCTTAATGAAATTAGAAATCTTTTGTTTGTCTACTTTGTCGGCGATTTTAATTTGCTCATCAATTAACGCATTAACTTCGTCAATGTACGCACTTTCTTGCTCTTCAGACCAAATGCCTTTTTCAGTCATAAACTTACGCATACGAATCAGTGGTTCTTTTTGCCACCAAGCATCAATATCTGCTTGTTTCCGGTAACGTAGAGGGTCATCACCCGCTGTTGAATGTGGTTCTAGACGATCTGTTAGTGTCTCGATAAAGACTGGCCCTTTACCACTCGTTGCCCATGCACGGGCTTCTTTGGCTGCTAAGTAAACAGCGATCGGATCGTTACCATCAACGACAATACTTGGTAAACCAGCTGCCCATCCTTTTGCTGCCAAATGCGTAGCTGCTGTTTGCAACGAACGGGGCGTTGAAATCGCATAACCATTATTTTGTGCAAAGAAGACCGCATTCGCCTTGTACGCACCCGCAAAATTCATGCCTTCGTAAAAGTCACCTTGAGACGTACCACCATCACCAGTATAAGCATAGGCAACGGCATCTTTATTCCTTTTCTTCAGTCCCAAAGCAATACCGGCTGCTTCCACATACTGCGCACCAATAATAATTTGTGGCATCCATGCGTTGACAGGTTTGCCCTCTTCTGTGGTAAATTCGTTTCCTAAAGCATGTCCACGGGACCACAAAATTGCTTTCCAAATTGGCCAACCCTTAACCACAATTTCTGGAATGTCACGATAACCAGGCATCAACCAATCATCATCATTAAAAGCATAAGACGATGCCATCTGTGACGCTTCTTGACCAGCAGTTGGCGCAAAGAATCCGAATCGACCTTGTTTAGCTAATTTAGTTGAACGGATATCTAATTGCCGACTAAGCAACATTCTTTTGATAATGTTGACAAGATCTTCATCTGATAAATCAGCGCGCTTCAGTGCTTCTTCATCAACAATTTGACCATCATTATTTAATACAGACAACATCGGAAATGACGTGTCTTGTGCCTCTAATTGTGCTTGAAAATCTAGTATCTGCTGATTTGTTGCTGTTAGATCACTCATGAATTTTTACCTCATCTTTCTGGAAAAAAGTTGCTAATAGTTCATTATTTGTAATGCTACCAAAGTATTGTCCCCCACGATTCTGGTCAAGTATTGTCGAAACAGCTTCCGGTGTAAATGGTATTCCGACTAATGCTGGCTTGATTTCGCGCCAGTCGCGAACACCTAAGAAATCGCCAGTGAAGTTAATGTCTGTGATCCGACCATCATTAGCATTGACCTGAACATCAATCGCACCTCCGTCAAATTTTGCATGATTATCATACATAAATTCTGGACTCTTGCCATAATTCCATGACCATTGTGAGAATTTTTGATCCCTTGCTTGCAAAATAGCCTTTTTTTGCGTGTCGCTTAATTGATATTCACCATCACGACCCTGATCACTCAAATAATATTGTAATTTGGCAATGAAGTCATTAATTGTCAACGATTCAGGTGCAAAATCTTTGATGTTGCCCACACGAGCACGTACCGACTTAGCTGCCTTAGAAATAAATTTTTCATCCGCAACATTTAGTGCCCTCACCATCGCTTCAACATCAGTATTCCAAAGTAAAGTACCGTGGTGCATCAGATAACCACCCGCATAGCGTTGCGCATTACCAGATACCTTCTTACCGTCAATTTCCAAATCATTTCGTCCGGAAATTGCCACTGGAATGCCAACTGATTCCAAGGCATCAGCCATCGGTTTAACAAATTGGTGAAAATTGACATTTGCACTATTTGCAACCGGTACAAAAAATGTGAAGCAAATATTACCTAAATCATGATAAACAGCGCCACCACCTGATACGCGACGGACAACTTGAACATCATGGCTATCAACATAATCTTGATTAACCTCCGCAAACGTGTTCTGATTCTCGCCGACAATGATGGCCCGTTTATTCTGCCAGAGTGCAAAAACTGGCTCACTTGGATGCAAGTTTTTCAGTAACCAAGCATCCATGGCAATATTGGTATAGGCATCATTACCAAAATAATTGATGAATTGCATAACTTTTCTCCTTTTGTAACCGCTTACATATTACACTTTTATTATACGCCTGTTTTCAGAAAATGACGGCATTTTTTGACAAAAAAAAATCCTACCGGATTTTATAGTTGCATCTTAAATTGTTTAACAACGGCATAATCACCGATGTATGGCACATCTTCACCATTAATTTTTTGGTAGGGATCTTCGCCTTTTCCTGCCACGATCACAATGTCATGCTGCCCAGCATTAGAAATGGCCTTGTGAATTGCCTTAATCCGATCCATTTCAAAATGAACGACTAATAATTGATTATCAATGTGTTCAGCAATTTGGTGAGCAATGTCAAGCGGATTTTCAAATTGTGGGTCATCAGCTGTCAAATAAACAACGTCAGCCAATTCACTCACTACACGACCAAAATCGGCACGTCGTGACACCCCTTTGTTACCTGGCGAACCCACTACCACGATGACGCGACCTTCGGGTGATTGCGACTGAGCAAACTTTAACAAGGCTCTCATGGACGCGTAATTATGAGCATAATCCACAAATGCAATGCCGTGATTTGGAATTGGTAGGCTCAACATGCGACCAGGAATGAACACTTCGTCCAAACCTTTGACCATTGCCTCATGCTTAACGCCAGCAAACGCGACCATCATCATCGCAGCTAAAGCATTTGATTCATTAAAGTCACCAGGTAAATTCAGACGATATTGCCCAATCATTTCTGGAAAGTCGCTTTTGGTTACAGTAAATCGACTCTCATGAATGGCACTCTCTTCGGTTGTTATCATGCTATGACTGTACAAATAAACTTTATCATGCTCGGCTTTAGCATGTGCATAAATTGTATCAAAATGGTCTGTCTCAGCATTGATAATCACTTCATCTGAGTGATCAAATAACATCATCTTATGAGCCAAATAATCTTCAAAAGTCGGATGTTCGTTTGGTCCAATATGGTCCGGTGAAATATTTAAAAAAGCACCGACATTGTACCGTAACGCATAGACACGATTTTTAAGGTAGGCTTGTGAGCTGACTTCCATCACCAAATGTGTCATGCCATTATCCACCGCTCGGCGCATATCTTTAAATAATTCATAAGACTCAGGTGTCGTTAAATCAGACTTTTTCTTATCTTGAGGTTCTGGACCCGTAATACGATCAACGGTTGAAAAAAGTGCCGTATGATTGTTTGTTGCTTCTTTAAGCATTGTATATGCAAAATAAGCTGCGGTAGTCTTTCCTTTTGTACCAGTGACAGCAGCAATCCAAAGGGACTTTTGAGGATAGTCAAAAAAAGCCATTGACAATAATGATAACGCTTTTTGGACGTTGGTAACCTGCCATTGTGGCAAATTTATCGTTAGGGGTTGCTCAACAATCAATCCGGTGACACCTTGGGCATCGGCTAAATACTCTGACTTAAAGGCACCTTTCACGACAAATAATGTATTATTGCGTACTTGACGTGTATCATAATGCAAAAAGTCAAATGTCGCGTTGACATCAGCCGATTTGATTAACAAATGATGTTCAGTTAAAATATCTTCAATTTGTTGCGATGTTAATTTTATTTGTCTCAATTATTCTTACCTTTTTTCATATTGGCACTCGATATAATACTGACTACAATTATACCATCTTCGCGTGAGATGCCATGACATTCTAAACGCTATTCAACTAAAAATTAACCTTAAAAAATCATTTTTAACTCAAAATTAAAAATTCAAACACAAGAATACCTCGCATTGTTTCAAGGTTTGCGTTTGAATATATTGTCGTTAATCAGTTTCACTGGCAACCTTACGAGCAGTCGCCGCTGCCATATCTGCGCTTGCAGCGGCATTATCTCGGTAAATATGTTTGTCATTAGCAACAGCATCATAAACTTTAGCTAATTCACGTGCCAAAACAGTACGTACTTCATCAGTCGAATGCGTTTCCATCAACATTTGCCGTAAAGCAGAAGCATGCGCGAATCCACGCAAGTATATTTTGAAATAGCGTTTCAACGCTTCAAAATGTTTTGGGGTGACTGTCGCATTGACCTCATCGAATAAATCTAACTGCAAGTTTAACAAATCAATTGATTCTGTCAAAGTGTGCTGGCGTGGACTTTTTTCAAACGCGTAAGGATTCTCAAAAATACCCCGTCCAATCATAATACCATCTAATCCTGGATGAGCTTTTGCTAAGTCCAATCCTTGTTGACGCGTTTTGATGTCGCCATTAATTTGGATTAAAGTTTGTGGTGCAATATCATCGCGCATCGCCAAAATATCATCAATGAATTCAAAATGAGCCGGTACTTTGGACATTTCTTGTCGCGTGCGCAAATGCACTGTCAGTACAGCCACATTTTGTCGCAAAATGATGGGTAACCATTCTCTAAATTCTTCAGTCTTGTAGAAGCCTAAACGCGTTTTAACTGAAACAGGTAGACCAGATTGCTTCGCCGCAGCCACAATTTGTCGTGCCAAATCTTCATGACGAATCAAATCCGAACCCGCACCGTTTTTAATCACCGTTGCATCAGGGCAACCCATATTGATATCAACAGCTCGGTAGCCCATTGAGGGTAAAAGTCCAGCAGCGCCAGCGATATCATCCGGACGTCCACCCCAAATTTGTGCAATCGGTTGCTGTTCATTTTCCGCTACCGCTAGACGACCTTGTACTGAAAATTTGGCCTTTGGGTGAATCATGGAACTGGCATTTGTGAATTCAGTATAATAGACGTCAGGAGCGCCTGCCTTAGCCACTACTCGGCGGAAAATAGTATCAGTAACTGCTTCCATAGGTGCCATACTAAAAAAAGGTTGCTTTTGATCGTGACCCATTTGTGCATTTGCCACGACTTCATCCCAAAATGGCAATGTTGTTGTTGAATTTGACATATTGTGTTGCCTCATTATTTTATATTATCTACAAAAAAACATCTCTCCCATTTTACCACGGGCTAGATGTTTTCACAAAAGATTCACAAGTGCCTGCAAAGCGCGAGAACGGTCGTGATAATCAATTACGTCATTAATTGACATTTCTGACAAAGTCAATCCATTTTCAGCTTCAACGATATTGTCTAAACCATCAATGTAATCACCCCGTCGACTATTTTCTGCAATCCGAACGCCACCTTTGCCTTGTGCCGTTAATAAACGATCGTCCGGCGTTGCTAATCCCATCACGGCCAATAAATAACCCGATCGATCTATTGATGGTTGACGCAATAAATCAAGAATATATTGTTGCTCTGCTTCAGTTCCTAAGATACCCTTAGCTTTGAACTCTCGCGCTGTCACAACACCAAAGCGATCCGGAAAAGCTGACAAATATAAGCCAGTGTCATCTGATAAAACGTATTCATCAGGTAAATACTGATGGACAAATTGTGCCTTAACACGAGCATTTTCAATTTGAGAAGTCGTGGTTTCTGCTGGAAAAACTAATGTTTCGCCTAGAACATTTCGATAATTTTCGACTTGATGTCCCATCGCCTGCGCTAAAACGGCGACTTCTTCCGTTTTGGCAGTATTATTTGAAGCTAAAACAAATCGCATTAAATGCCTCCTTCTTTATGAATAGCATTCAAGGTATAAAAAGAACCAGTTACCACAATTAACGCTTTTGAAGATTCACGGACTCTCATGGCCAATGAAATTGCTGCCGAAGCATCGTTGGCAACCTCTACCTCAATATTGGGATAATCCGACAAAATATCGGCTGCTAGTTCATCTGCTGATAACGCCCGTGTTTTATTATTAGGTGTAACCGTAATGACCCGTTGCACGAACGGTACAATTTCATCCAACATTTCGTGATAGTCTTTATCTTTTAACACGCCTAAAATCAATGTTGGCTTGATTTTCAAGTGCCAAGCATTCAGCGCCGATACCAGTCCCCTAATACCATCAACATTGTGAGCTGCGTCAAACAAAATGTTGGTGTCTTCATGATAATTCATGCGACCTAATATTCTGACATTCGCCAATCCTTGTTTTGTTTTTGCGCGGTCAAAGAGCATGCCTTTTTCAATCAATGCTGCTCTTATTTGTAAAACAATACTAAAATTGTGAACCTGAAAAGCACCAGACATACTTAGAAAATAGCCACTCTCGCCATTAATACTCAAATCTAATCCAGCTGGTGTTGTATTTAAAATTATAATTTCATCACGCTTGTGCTCGAACCATCGGGCGCCAACAGCCTCTGTTCTAGCTTTCAATACTTTCGTAGCGTCAATATCTTGACCGGCGTAATTAATAACCCATGTCCCTGATTTAATTAACGCTGATTTATTCTCGGCTATTTCTTTGATGTTGTGACCCAATAGATTTTGATGATCAATGCTAATTTTGGTAAAAACCGTCAACATTGGTGCCTCAATGGCATTGGTTGCGTCTCGCAAGCCACCTAAACCAGCTTCAAAGATAACGATATCAACACCGTTGTTCACAAAAGCCAATAGGGAAATAATGGTCAAATATTCAAAATACGATAAATAATCAATTGCATGTCCGTGGGCGGCAAATGTTGCCACAACTTGATCATAGTAAGTCAGAAAATCATGCTTGGTAATCATTTCCCCGTTAATACGAATCTGTTCGCGATCATCCATGATGAAAGGGCTAGAAAAATGACCATAAGTATAGCCATTAGCTTTCAAAACAGCACCTAACATGGCGCCTGTTGACCCTTTACCGTTCGTACCAGCAATCTGAATGATTTTGAGTTTAGTGTCAGGATGGTCTAACCAACTGAGAACTTCACGTAAAATGGGCACACGTGTGTCATCAATCACGCGCCAGGTTTTGTCAAAACTTTTAATTACCCTTTTATAGCGGGCTAAAATTTTGGTTTCACGTTTTTCTAATTGTTTATCCACTTGACTTCTCCGAAAAAATAACTTAAATATATCTTAACATATATCACGTCTGTGTTAAATTGATTTGAACGAACAATCCTACTACATCATCAAAAAAAGCCCCAAACATGGTGCTTCAGTACAAAAACTGCATGTATATTAGTCGGCACGAGTTGGCGTAAATATGAAGACAGCCAAGCCGACACCAAATAGCACAATTAATGATCCAGCCGCTAATTGTACTTGCCCAGTCATTTGTGCGACTGTTCCGAACAATAAGGGCCCTAATATGGCACTAAATTTTCCAAATATATTATAAAACCCAAAAAATTAACTGGCTTGGTCTTTTGGTACCAGCCTACCGAAGTACGATCTTGATAGGGCCTGTATACCGCCCTGCGATGTACCGACCAAAATAGCTAATACAAAAAATTCTATCGCATGATGGATGAACAACGCATAAATGGTAATACCAATATAAATGGCAATGCCACCGACCAAAACTTTGCGTGTACCAAAATAATTTGCCAATCGCCCGTAAATAATCGATGATGGGAAAGCTATAATTTGAACTGCCAATAAAACGGTTAATAAAGTTGTCATTTTGATGCCAACAGCAGCACCAAACATTGTTGCCTCAGTAAAAATTGTATTAACACCATCGATATAAAAAAAATAGGCTAAGAGAAACCATGCAATATCTGGATATTTGGCAATATGTATGATTGTTGTTATTATTCTTTGTATAGCTTCTGTGAATGGTCGTTGCGGCGTAGGCAAAAAATTAACTTGGTTTACTGTACGCCACATCGGAATCGTCCATAACAACCACCATACTGATGCCAACATAAAAGCAAACATAACCCCTGTTGTTGGCGTCATCAGTCCTCGCAATAAATAAAAAATGACAAAAGGTATTACACCACCCAAGTATCCAAAACCATAACCAGCGCTTGACACGCGATTCATACGTATATCAGTTGTAACATCTGTTAAAAAAGCATCATAAAAAATATTTGCAGCGCTATAACCAATATTAGCAAGCATAAAAATAAATAATAACCACCATATTTTATTATCAGGCACCAATGCTAAACCAACGGTTCCAATAATACCAATCAGCGTAAACCAAGTAAATAATCTTTTTTTAAATCCAGCATAGTCCGCAATCGCACCTAAAATTGGCGCAGCAATAGCGACCAAAAAAGTCGAAAAAGCGTTAGCATACGACCAAAAAGCTGTTGTCTGAGCGCCGGAAAAGCCTGTGTTTTGGCCCACTTTGACCACCCAAATTGGCAATACTGCTGTCACCACAATAATACCAAAGCTAGAATTGGCCCAATCATACAACACCCAACTCTTCTCTTGGGTAGTTAATCCTCTATTTTGCACATCACTACTCCATTACATGATATAAAGTCCATATATGACACTGGGCTTATTTTTTAATTACTTTTTCCAAGGGTATCCCATCTAACACATTCTCAAATTCAACATCCAACAATTTAGCAAATGTGGGCGCCTCATCAACCAAACGTGCATCCTCAATCGTAATATGTTCGACATCTGGACCAGCTAATACCAATGTTGTCTGATAATCGGACTTATCTGGTCGAAAACCATGGACCGCTTTATAGCGATCACTCGTGCCCAAATCAGCATCATCAGCCGCTTCAACGACCGCTGGACGGTTAACTTCATCAGTAAAGAAATAACCATTTTGTGCCTCAATAATGAAAGCGGCTTCTGGATTGATATGCCATTTAATCAGATCACTTGGCTGATAAATTGCTTCAACACCTTGAACTTGGTTAACAATTGACCGCACTTTATCTTGTAAACTATCATCTTTGATATAGACATATGTCGACCCATCAGTGGTCTTGGCTAACACACGCCAATCCCCATCAATTAGGCCTTTGTCAGTGACAACTAACCAGCCTTGCTCAGCAAACAACTGATTAAGATGAATCATATGATTAACATCAATTTGGAAGTGATCACCAAGAACAACAAAATTCGTATTTTCAAAATTACCAGCCTCTTTTGTGGCTGCCATTAATTCGCCAAGATGCGCATCAAGACGCTTTAAAGCAGCGTAAGCCTCTGCCGATCGCACCCCAAACTGATGACGATGTGCATCCATATCAACTAAATGAATAGCTAACAAATCTGGTTTTTTATTTTTTATCGTATCAACCGCAGCAGCGGTAATAAAATTATCCAAATTAGGTTGCTTAATACCGTTACGCAATTTACCAAAACGACGGTTCATATCAAACATAAAATATGGGGTACTGGCATTAAATGACACCAACACTTGGTTCGTCCAAATTCGATTAGGAAAAATCTCAGCAATATTCCAAGTAATTGGTGCTTTTGCCGACACCGGCCACAAAAAAGCTGCCGTTTTGAGTCCTTTTTGATGCGCTAAATCAAATAAAGTGGGTACTTGAATATCTTTAGCATACCAATACCAGTCTGGTGAGTCACCACGTTCTGGTTGTATTTTAGTGTTATTAACAATACCGTGTTTTGCCGGATAAACACCTGTCATAATTGACGTATGCGATGGATAGGTTAAAGTTGGATAAATGCCTTCCACTTTTTTGACATGAGCCCCACGCTGTATTAACTGCGCCAAATTAGGCATCATCTCAAGATGTTGAGCGACATCCTCAGCCCCCAATGCATCAAACGATACAATCACTAGTGGATGTGTTAAAGTCATGAATAAAATCCTCTCTACTGGCGTTGATTGGACGTCATTTTTTGCAATAATCTTTTTAACTTAGCATTTTTTTCATGCTAATAAAGCAATTAATCAATTTAATATCCTTTGTTCAAATCAACCACATTTTGGACAAATGTTTGGTCTTTCATAAAACTAGGTACATTTTTTTCAAAGAGCCTGAATAAGCCACCTACTCGACCCGCATTAATATTCTCCCCCCAACTGGTATGTTGGGTTAGCAAAATTTGTGGCCGTTCAAATAACGGATGATCATGAGGTAATGGTTCAGGCGTTGTTACATCTAACGCAGCATACTTAACACGAGAATCATCAATTGCTTCAAGTAAAGCGGATTGATTCAAAGTGGTGCCTCGTCCAATATTTATAAACAAAAAGAGTTGGTTAAACTGCGCAAAGAAATGATCATCAAAAAAATTCTCTGTATCTTTTGTCCCAGGTAGCCCATCGACAACAACTTGTGCTTTAGCTAAACCAGCTTGATAGTCGGTAATTGGAAAAGTCTCGTCAAAGCCTGCTACTGGTTTTCCACTCGTGTTGACACCATAGACTTTACCACCGAAAGCCTTGATATGATGGGCAATTTGTTGTCCGATTCGACCTGTACCAAAAACTAAAACAGGCAATTCACTTATTAAATATTGATCAGTGAATGGCTCCCAGTGAGTACGTGTAGCATAGACATTTAATCCCCGAGCAAAATATAGCAAATAACCCAATACTGTTTGAGCGATTGGCAATGCTTTCAAACCACTCGCATTTGTGACAGTGATACCACGCTGTGCTAATAAAGATAATGGTAAGTAATCCACACCTGCAGACTGCGCCTGAATCCATTTTAGTTTGGTATTTGGTAAGCTTAATATTTTACTGCCGATGGTGTTATCCCAAGCATAGCTAATGACTACTTCTGATAGTTGATCATCAGTTATTGTGTCAGGTGTCACAACATCAATATCATACTGCGCAAGAAAATCTCTGTTTTCTTGCGTCAGTGCCTTAACTGCAAGTAGTAATGTCATTTTTATCTCCAATTCTGGTTAACCCCATTAATTATAACCTTATTATACATGATTTGTTTAAACTGCACATGGTCGCCTTGAAAAAATGAAGGGTTGCACAATTTGTTTCTAAGCGTTATAGTAGTTTTATCATATTTCTCTAAGAAAGAAGGATGGACAATGTCTGAACAACAGAAAGCAAAACCCGAAGATTTTGATTGGGATAACTTAGGATTCGAATATCATGATCTTCCCTATCGTTTCCGAGCTTATTATAAAGATGGTAAATGGAGTGAAGGTGGCCTTGAAACAGATGCCAACATTCCAGTGAATGAAGCTGCAACAGGTCTTCACTATGGTCAAAATATTTTTGAAGGGTTAAAAGTATATCGTCGAAAAGATGGTGGCGCTAATTTGTTCCGTCCCGACCGTAACGCCAAGCGTCTACAAAATTCCGCTGATCGTTTGATGATGGCGCCTGTACCCGAAGAACTCTTTTTACGTGCTTTGAAGGAAGTGACCAAAGCCAACCAAGACTTTATTCCCCCATACGGTACTGGTGCAACACTTTATTTACGTCCTTTTGAATTTGGTGGTGGTCCAGTGGTTGGTGTTCATCCGGCTGATAATTATGTTTTTGAAGTTTATGCAACACCAGTTGGCGCCTATTATAAAGGTGGCTTAACACCAACCGCTTATGTCACTAATCATTATGATCGTGCAGCACACGGCGGTACTGGTGCGGCCAAAGCTGGTGGTAACTATGGTGCTTCAATGTTAGCAGGTGATGAGGCCCACAAGGCCGGATATTCAGATGTTGTTTATCTTGATCCACGTCTTCATGAAAACATTGAAGAACTTGGATCAGCCAACTTCTTTGGCATCACAAAAGATGGCCGTTTCTTGACACCAAAATCTCCTTCTATTTTGCCTTCAGTCACAAAGTACTCTTTGCTTGCTGTAGCACACAAGCTTGGTCTAAAAGCTGAAGAGACAACAATTTCCATCAATGATCTTGATCAGTTTGCTGAAGCCGGTGCAATGGGAACTGCTGCCGTCATTTCGCCAGTAGGATCAATTACACATCAAGGTAATAAGCATGTCTTCTATTCTGAAACTGAAGTCGGACCGTGGACTCAAAAACTATATGATCGTTTGACGGCGATCCAATATGGCGATCAAGAAGGTCCTGAAGGTTGGGCAGTTGATGTACCACTTGACTAATATTAAAAAAAAGCGCTGTCCGCGCTTTTTTATTTTTCCTAAATTCACAATTTGTTCACATTCAACAGCTATAATAGTATTAAAATACGAATAGTGAGGTATCTTATGTCCCCAGTTGAAGAAGCACTACGTCTCGGTGTGCATGTTGTTAATATTGCTACCATAAGTCTTGACGGCACACACCCATCAAATCGATTTACTTATTATGCTTTACCTGAAACACTGACAAACTTTTTCTATATTACAACTTTCCGACAATCGACAAAAGTAAAAGAAATTGAGAACAATCCTCATGTGTCATTTACTACTGCGCCAAGCAATGAAAAAAATGCTTGGGTCGGCTCAAACGATGCTATTGCTGAAATTTTAGAAACACCGATTCAGACAGTTGTACCGTTATTTAAAGATCAAATTGATGGTTGGTATGATACAGTTGGTGATCTGGATAACAATGATTGGGTAGTCATCAAAATCACTTTTAACTCTGCAATGATCGTGTCGCAAGATGGTGTGAGTTATTTTCCTGAAACCGAAGATGATTAAAAAATAAGCTTAACCAAACAGGTTAAGCTTATTTTTGTTTAATTGTAAATGCACGTTTTTTCGTTGGTGCTTTTTTTGTCGATGGTTTTCCATTCTTTAATTTCGATTTTGTTCTTGATTTTGGACGCGGTTTGTTATCCCTTGGCTCACGTTTCGACTTAGTATTTGGTTTATGTGAAGTATTTTCACGTGCCTCTCTGACGCGAGGATTGATATTTTCTAGCACAAAATAAGGTGCACCAAAATTAACGTACTCATATAAATAATCTTGTAAGGTTTGTATTTTATCTTGGTTAGCCACCGACTTATCGTTGTGGTAGAAACCTTTTAGCCGCAGTTGTTCAGCTGAAATATCACCCACTATATAATCATATTGGGCTAACAATGGTGTATACCGAATGGCTAATTTATCGACATCAAAAGCGTCTTTAAAATTATCAACCAATTCTAATGTTAAACGATCTATTTCAATTTCATCACCGCGCCGCGTCACACGGTAAACGGATTTTCGCTCTGCTTGCTGCGCTATCGTTTTTTCTTTAAGTGTATCGTGATCCATTAGTTATCCTTATTATATTTGTCAGTATAGTAGTCTGCCATTAATTCACGTAAAATAATGTTTAACGCAATTTCACTTGGTGCGTCAGCAATAATTGGAAAAAATGGAATCCATTTATAATGATCCAATGTCGCAATCTGATAGGATTGATCCATTATTAGATTCTCGCCATGATATAAAATTTGACCATCTTGCTGCCGATCAATACCATCAAAACGCATGTAACCAAATACTTTTCCCCTAAAACCACTACCTTTCATGGGAAAGTTGGCCAATTCAGCTGTCTGTTTTTCAATGCTGATCATCAAGTTTTTAATTTGTGCCCCAGTTAGTGTAATCAGCATTGGGTTGATGGCGTGCGGCATACTTTCTAATAACTCATAACGACTGAGTTCACCCTTAGGCAGATCTTCCACAAACATGCCCGTTGACACAAGTGCAGCAGGCACTTGATAGAAAACTTTTAAAGCCCTCAAGGCGTCATAGGCTTGCTCATCAGTACCAATTGTTCTTGGCAAAACTGCGACATGCTGTGATTCTAGTTCATGACGCCCCGCATTAAGCCACCCTTTAATCAAATTAAAGTCGTCAACAGACTCTGGCAACTCATAAACCGGTGTTGTCCTTGCCGCTTGATCAATAATTTTATGATCTTCCAGCGTTAAAGTAACATCGCCAATATTTTCACCATAGCGACCGGCCCCTGCCAAAATTGTCTGATTAATCATTTTGCCGTGGGGTAACAAATGATGTGTATGAGCCCCAAGGATAACGTCAATATCATACTTTTTAGCGAGTCGCTCGTCTGTTGGCAATCCCAAGTGAGATAGCAGAACAACAACATCTGATTTTTCTCTAATTATTGGCAGCAAACGGTCTAACGTGTCGTCAACATCATGCGGCTGCCAACCTAGCGGTGGATATGTTAGTTCATACGGTGCCGTTAGACCCAAAACACCAATTTTTGTCCCTATCCCCGTTGTTAAAATTTTATATTCCTGCGCCCACTTTGGTTGACTATCATTGGGTAATTCTTTCAGGTTTGCTAATAAGACATCAAAATTTGCTTTATCATATAAGTGATTAAGGGCATCATGAGACAACACGAGCCCTTCGTTATTACCAATTGTTACCCCATCATAATGACAATTGTTCATCAATTCAATATTTGCCCAGCCCATACTTGCATCCGTGAGGGGATGTAACCTGTCAATCGCGTCACCAATATCAAATGTAAATACTTCACTATATGATCTTTGTTTTTCATGTAAAAATCGTGATACGCTTGGCCAATTTTCAAGGTGCGAATGGATATCATTTGTATGTAATATGTGAATTGTTTCCATAACACCCTTCCTATACGCGCTGCAAATAGTCTCTCTTTTTCCCAGCAATAATGGCTATTACTTCATTTTCACTCAAAGGCGCACCAAATGGCACACTATTGCTGGGCAAATAATCAATATCAGGTGAATCTACACCGACATTAATATTTTCCTTAGCATGAACACTATAATTGTGAATGTGACCATGCAGATTAATTTGATTTTTGGTCAAACCTAACATCATCGGATAATGCGTTAAAAACACTTCGTGATGATCAAATTTCAACCTGACCCCAACCTCATGAAAGTCAAATTTTGGTTGGCCATTTTGGCTATTTAGCTGTTGTTGGACCAAATATTTGAACAAAGCACTGCTATCATGATTGCCTTTAATCAACACAATATGACCATTTAAATGCGATAAAATGTCAAATGTCTGAGCCATGATCAAGCTAGCCGGTTTAGTATATTTCATTGCAATGTCGCCAAGATGATAGACAGTATCATTAGGCTTCACCTTAGCATTCCAATGACTAATGATTGTCTCATTCATATCTGCTACCGTCAAAAATTGTGGGCGTGGCGAAAAAACTTGACTAGTTAGTAAACTATCGTGATAAAAATGGGTATCTGCTGTATAAAAATTCATTGTTTACAAAACCCTCTCCACCAACTACTTGCCAAAACGATACACAAACTCTGAAAAATCATCCAAATTTGCTGGAAAAGCATTTAAGCCCCAAATGAGGCGTTCCGGCTTACCAGGAATCTGGTAACGGACACCCCATTCGTCATTTCGGCTCGGATCATCATACGATGGTCCACGATATTCAGTTAACCATGTTTTAATATAAGCCATGGCTTCTTGAGAAAAATGATCCCATACATTGGTCATATCAACCCAATCTTCCCGATAGCGCCAATTAAATGGCTCCCCTTGGTCGTTATAGTGAGGATTATAAAAATCGAATTCAGGATCCAAAATATCTTTAGCTTCTTGTGATTTGCTGTCACTTTGCCAAAAAGCATGTCCCTCATGACGTTTTATATAAACGTAATCAAACCCATTGACTAAATTTCCCCGATAAAACACCAAAAAATCTAATCGTGTTTGTGCCATATTAAACTCCAATCACCAACAATTCTTTTGACAAATTGGCTGTCAAATTTTCGTATCCGTCTGCAGTCACAATGACATCATCTTCAATACGAACACCGCCCTTGCCACCAAGGTAAATGCCAGGTTCAATTGTCAATAAATGACCAGCCTGCATTTCGTCACTAGAACGTGGACTTATCGCAGGTCCTTCATGAATATCAAGCCCCACACCGTGACCGCCACCATGATTGTACTGTTCAGCATAACCATGCTCCGAAATGTAATCACGAGCAACTTTATCAATTTCGCTACCTGAAATGCCGGGTTTGACAATGGCAATGGCATTTTCATTTGCTTGTTTAACAATATCATAAATTTCTTTTAATTCGTCACTCACTTGGCCGACAGCGATGGTCCGCGTAACGTCTGATGTATAACCATCGACATAATAGCCAAAGTCAATTGTTACCAATTCACCATCAGCTATTACCTTATCTGTTGCTTCCCCATGGGGTAACGCTGAACGATATCCTGAAGCCACAATTGTGTCAAATGAAGCTTTTTCAGCACCATATTTTTTTTGTAAACGATCTAATTCGTTGGCCACTTCACGCTCTGTTTTACCCGGTTGAATAAATGGTATTAGATCTTGAAAAGCTTTGACAGATGCTGTGGCTGCACGTCTTAGCGCAGCCAATTCACTTTCATCTTTTACTTCTCGCAAAGTTTCAATAGCACTCGGCAGTGCATCAAATTCAATATTGGCAGGTAATAGTTCATCTAAATAATCATATATGTTATATGGCAAGTCTGCTTCAAAAGCCAAGTGTTTAATGCCAAATTCTTGGGCAGTTGCAACTGCATCTTCGTAATATGCCCTAGTTATTTTTAAATCAACCCCTTCAGGCAAACGATTTTTATAGTCTTCTTCATATCGAGCATCTGTAATCAGTCGTGCTTGATTTAAACTAACAAGGACAACCCCATCACCAGTTCCGCCATCAAAACCTGTTAGATATTTTGTGTTAAACCCTTGGTATACAATCATACCGTCTAAATCAAGCTTTTTTAAAAGTGCTTGTAATTTTTTAAGCCGTGCTTCGTAATATTTTGTCATAATAATCTCTTTTCTCGTTCTGCTTTCATTATAGCAAAAAAGACTGACCTAAGTCAGTCTTTAGAATAGCTACTTACTTGGCAGCAGCAACGATTTCATTGTATTGTTCACGTGTATAAACAGATACTTGACGCTTTTCGCGACCTTTACGCTCAAACTTAACAACACCGTCTGTCAAAGCAAACAATGTGTCATCGCCACCCTTTTTAACGTTTACGCCTGGATAAATATGCGTACCACGTTGGCGGTAAATGATTGAGCCAGCAGTCAAATCTTGTCCGTCAGCAACTTTAGTGCCTAAACGACGACCTGCTGAGTCACGACCGTTGGCTGAAGATCCGCCACCTTTGTGGTGAGCGAACATTTGCAAGTTTTCTTGATTCATCAACATAAGTCTATTTCTCCTTTACAAGTAGTAATGATTACGCGATTGAATCAATCTTCACGCGTGTATATGGTTGGCGGTGGCCTTGCTTAGTATGTGAATGCTTCTTGGCACGGTACTTGAAAGTAACAACCTTCTTTTGCTTGCCTTGCTTTTCAACTGTGCCTTCTACCTTTGCACCATCAACAAATGGTGTACCAATTTTTGAATCAGTCAGAACAACTTGGTCAAAAGTTACCTTTTCACCTTCAGCTGCGTCCAACTTTTCAACGAAAATTGTGTCACCTTCAGCGACTTTGTATTGTTTGCCGCCAGTTACAATAATTGCATATGCCATTATTGAATTCTCCTTATACTTAGACTCACCATCACAGGCGGTTAGGCCCTAGTCCCAAACATGCTTTAACCTGATTTGAGTGGTTGTAGCTTTGCTAACAACCCTTATATTTTACCAGTTGAAAATGCATTAGTCAAATCAAATGTGCTATTTTGCGGCTTTAGGCGTAAAATCAAACAAGCCTAATCCCGTATCTTTGATAACAGTCGGATTGCCACGCCATAAAACTGCGAATTCTTGCAGCAAATCATCTTGTGTCATATTCATATCATCACTCAACCACCGCGCAATCATAGCCCAGAAGCCTGCATTAATTGTCTCCCACTGATATTGCAATCGTCGATTAACATCCTGAGCTGATGCATTCACTTTGGTTTGCATTTGCGTCCTGAGACGATCAAACAGCGCATGCTGGAAAGAAGGATCGGCATGATGATTCAACACCGCATTATAAAAAGCGGCTTGGCGGCTGACACTGGCAATCATTTCAGCAACAATAAAAGTTTCTTTTGTATGTAACAATAAATCATTCAATATGACATCATTGACTTCAGAAATCAAATGTTCTTTATTGGCATAATACTTATAAAAAGTTCCCCGCGTAATATCGGCGCGTGCTAGTAATGTTGTAATCGAAAATCCAGGTTGCGTTGTCAATAAAGCAATAGTTGCTGATTGAATGATTTGCCGCGTGCGCACAATACGAGCGTCAATTTTCTTGGACACAGTTTTATCCTCCTTTGCAGCATTTGTTTTTATTATACCATCTCTATCGCTAACCAAAAGTAATAAACTTGTGATGATTTGAAGCTATGTACGGTGGCTCCCATTGTTGGGGTAAACGTTTTTCAAACTCAGAATTATGAAAAGGAATAGTTGAATTAGAATGTTTTGTGTTGCGGAGTCACCTTAAATGATATCATATCATGTCAGTCACATTTAGCTATGTGCATAACAAACAAATTTCGAACATGTTTTAGGTCATATTAACCAACTATTTTGATGCATTAATTTATAATTAATACCTTATCGAGTATCTGAAGACAACTAAATAACGTTAATTGTGTTAGAATATCTTCATATAAGTTGTATGAGGAAAATCATGTCAGCCTTCACTTTATTATTTGTCTACACCTTAATCTTAATTACGATTTTAATCATTGGCATCGTTATTCATAATAGTCACATGATTATCGCCGGTATAATTGGTGTTTGTGTTCAAGTTGCAATGCTAATTTACTTATGTTATTTTATTGTGCCATACATGTAGCAAATAAAAAATGCTATGACCCTCAAAAAGTAGATCACAGCATTTCTTATCTCTTAACTATTCTTCGTGCTTAGCACCAATTTGATAAATAGCCTGCTCAATATTCAAATCACTTTTCATTTGCGCAACAATATCAGCCCTTTGCGCCGAACTCTTGTTGATTGCGTTAACTGACATTAAAATAATAGTATCAAATGCGCTGTGAAAGCGTGAGGCCACGCTACCATCAATGTTATACTTGCCTGTTTGAGCTGCTTTCGCAATTGTAACGATACCATTTTTCCCATACACGGCATCTCGCAATGATTGAGCATCAGCCTCACTTAAATTACTACGATTGTTTTTTATGATTTTGTCAGCATCTTTTTCAATGGCCGACATCGTTGCTTGCTTTTTATAATTAAATTTGTTCAAATCACTAATTAGCGCTTTTATGTCGGAACGTGACGTTTTCAAATGCTGATAGTCATCTTTTGGCATTGAAACACCAGCATATTTTGGCTGTTGACTGAACGTAATAAAGGCAACAAGTAATGCAACAACAATTGCTGCTAGTGCAATAAAGGCTTTTCTCATAAATATTCTCCAAGTTTATCTAACTCTAGTATAAATCAAATAACGAATTAAAAAAACTCTTTCATGAATCGTTCTAAAATGGTATCATAGTAAAGTACGCGTTGGTAGCTCAGCTGGATAGAGCAGCCGGTTTCTACCCGGCAGGTCGAGGGTTCGACTCCCCCTCAACGCATTTTGACCGTTGCATCAGGATTACTGATATAGCGGTTTTTTAGTTGCTAAAACGTTGATATGTAAGGCTTCCTAGTTGTTTTTAGTTGTTTTAGGTTTTCATCAGTTTTCACTATTTTGTCGTGTGAGTGCTACAATAGTGCTACAAATTTTCCCGAATAAAAAAACGCCGACCGAATTAATTTCGGATCGGTGTTTTTGATTAAGTTTGGTATCACTTGTGCGGGTTGCGAGCAAATAAATAGTTGACCCATCACAGATCGATCTAATGTATCTCACGTACTTTGTTGTCAGGCTAACAATATGTTTAGTATATTCCAGTGAAATTTACGCTGTAGCAGAAATAGTTCTTAAAACTAAATATCATTTAATTTGGCTTTATTTTCATCAAACAATTTGACTGCATTATCAACCCATTTCCCCTTCGCTGTAGTTTTAAATTCATTTTTAAAATTATTACTTTTAGTGATTAACCCTTTTACCGTCTTTTCTTGCTTCGATTTAATTTTACTATTTTGACTTTTTGCTTCACTAATAGTCCTACTAATAACGTGTGCCTTAATCAATGATATTTCTGCGTTTTTATGTAGTTCCAACATCTGTTGTTCGTTCTTATTGTGTCTCAATAACGATGTATATGTGTTCTCAAATCTCACCATGTTTGATTCATTTCCTCAATTTGTGCCGCTCTTGTCGCTGCTTCATACTCATTCACTGTGTCATTAAATTCACGTCTATTATCCGCAAGCCGTTCCGCTAATTCTTCTTCCGCACGTATAGCTATTCGATTACTTTCAAACGCAGCTTCAGCCAATATTTCTTCCGATAGTTGATTTGAGCCCTCTTCTATTTGATATTGACTCAATGGCCCGGATCTCAACGTTTCCGCAATATTTTCAAATTTAGATTGCGCTTGATTCTTTAAGACGTCAATCTCACGTCTTTCTAATTCTAATCGTTGCTCAGTGAGCAAATAGTTTTCTTCCAATTCATTGAGTTGATTACGATAATCCAATGCTATAACCACCCTTTTATTTGCGCTGCTAATGCTTGGTCTGTTTCAGCTTGATGTCTAATCGCTGCTGTTATTTTACTTGTTAAGTCAGTATAGTCTTTGATGACTGCTTTTACTTTGGCAATTTTTTTGTGATATTTAGTCGTTGGTTTTGTTTCTATCGTTGTTCTCGATACACCGCCCGAATCTAATATGCTTAGTCGCTCGTACTCTGCTAAATCTATTCCAATCAATCGTGCCGCTGCATCCGCATTTGACCATAGTTCCTGAGCTTCATTTATACTCTTCTCATACGCCATTTCTAATGACTTTAATTCACTTGCAACCAATACCTGCATACCGGTTACTAAAGTTAACGCCTCATACTCATCAAGAAATTGCTTCTGTCCGGTAGTTAACGCTCCACCACTCTTTTCAAACTTTTTCATAACCTTTTTTAAGTTATCTAAACCTTGAGTCGTAATTATATTTGAATATTCACTCGCGACACTTGGCTCCACAAATAAATTACCACTGTTATAAAACTGATATGATCCCAATTGATGCCCTGAGAACAGTGACCCATCACTGAAATCTATGGCATAAAGCGCCGTCCCAAACTCTTTTGCATTTGTCGAACTTGGGATTTGGTCTCCAAGATGCATATAGTTTAGAACTAAATTTTTACCCGGTCCTCGTAACCACTGTTTTTCTTCACCCGTTAGTTGCTTTCCTACTCCTGCCGTTGAAAAAGTCACGGCGGGAATATGATATTTTGCCGCAATCTTTTGCGCTAAGGCACCACCTAAAGAATGTCCCGTGGCACTGACCACTTTAACATCTTTCATCTTTGAAACTGCTTGATAAAATTGTGTCGCACTTGCAAATTGGGTGTCTTTTCCTTTTTCGCCAACCACTACATTATAAAAATCAGCCCGAAGGTCGTGTGTACTTGGATCTTGAGCATTTGTTCCAGCATAGGCGATAATCGTTTGCGACCTATCCACATGCCCATTCACAACTGGTGCCACAGCCATTGCTTGAAAACCATTATCAGCGTAGCCCTTACTATTTGTTTTATCGTTTGTATCAACGGTCTTTATTACTTGGAATTTTTGACCATCAATAAGTCTATAATCACCTGTTCGTTTTGGATTCTTTTCTTTAACACTATCAACTTTATAAACAAAATCATCTAATTCTGAATATACTTTAGGTGTAGTCATTTAATAATCTCCTTTTTGTCAGACAAATATATAACTTGAATAGGTTCATCGGTTTTCCCTAACTGAGTATCTGGAAAATCATTACCATTTACAGAACTATAACCACTAGTATCATTCAAATCTAAATCAACTTTATACTTCCTATCATTGCCACTAGTTATTTCTAAAATAAAGAAAATACTACCCGGACTTGCTTCTCCTTTGTCCAAAATTTTAATTTCTTTAATATCTTTAAACATTCTCTTAGCTTGAATAGCAATCTTACGTTCTTGTTCTATTTTTTTGTTTTCTTGAGTATCCATATACATCTTTCCTCCAATTACAGCTATAACTGCAATTACGACTAAACTAGTTAGTATTATCCAACCTTTTTTTCTCACAATAGCTCTCTCCATTTTCTTTTTAATTTAACACACGATTTTGCATAATTTTTTTGGTATTTTTCATCAATTAATTAAATATTGAAAATATGCTTAAATATAAAAAACAAACCAGAAATAATTCAATCGCGTGATCATTATTGATGGCATATTTTTTGACTAATTCAGTCAAACTATTTTGACCAGACAACCATTCCTTAACGACCATTAATTTAAATTCATTTGAATATTTTGACATAGAAAAACCCAATAACTTTCTGAACAGTTTTTTTATTCTGTCCAAGTTATTGGGTTCACTTCAAAATGATTAGGCATATTTATATTACATTTTGCAAGGCGTTAACTTTTGCTTGTTTAGCCGTCATTTGTAGATACTTTTGATTCAACTCATTCATAAACGCATTTTGACCAATTCATCACGTTTGTTCATGGGTTGGTTTTTTTACTTGATCAATATTTGGACCATGATGATTATCCAAAATTCAGACACAAAAATGACGGAAGGAGAATTAAATCTCCATTAAATTGCCAACCGAAAAATACTGACTTTTGTTATAATATTAGGTGAAAATAAGTCATGCCAAGGGAGACTTTTATGAGAGGAAAACACATGCCTAGATCGACCAAGTGGCCGGCCTTCGTACTCATCATTATTGCAGTGATTTTAGCCATGATTATATATGGCGCAAGTTCACGCAATCAAGCCATCAAAAATCAAAAAACTGTTAGCCATCAATCTAACCTTTCTTCAACACGGTCATCATCCATCAAATCGTCCAGTAGCAATAGCTCAAATCAATCTACGAGTAGCAGCGATGTCGCAGCAAAAAGTACCTGGAATGCCACTAAAAACAAGCAATTAAGTGCTTTCATGAGACAATGGCAAACGGAAATGAATCAAACGTATACTGGTACCTATGATAATCAAAAACCTGATTATTATGGTATTTCATTTCCAACAGCTTTAGAAAATGGTAGACTTAGTGGTCATATCAAGTTTGACAATCAAGATACAACCATTGAATGGTCACCAAATGGCAGCAGCACTTCCAAAAATCAAGTCTTAGCTGTTGCTGTCGGTCAAACATCATCAGATGGTTACAACAAAATTCTTTACTTGTTTATCTCTCAAGAAAGCCAACCAAAAGTATACGTTTCACAAACAACAAATGGTGAGGATCTATATTTTACAGAGACAAAAAATACAGCGCTGGAAAACGGCTTTAGTCAAATATACACAGGCAACTAAAGCTAATCACCTAACTATATGTCATTAACACAAACAGGAGAACATCATGAGAGCAAAAATAGGTAACAAGATGGTCGAGGTTTGGCAGATTTCACATCAGCCTATCTCTGAGAGTTGGGTCCGTCAGAGTTTTGACAAAAAATTATTAAGTTGGCACCAAATTTATCCAGACGACCTGTTGGTCAATGCGCCTTGGTCTGTCAGTATCGGTAAAATTGGTGATTATTTGATTAAATATGGTAATCAAATATCTTTAATCACCCAGCAACAATTTGACAAAACATATAGACTAGCTAATTAGATAATGGCAATATTTCAGTCAGCGCTACCGCTGACTTTTTTGTATCAAAAATATGTCAAGCTGACTAACCCCCTATCAGTGAATTGTTCCTAACCAAAATGGTAACCATAACGAGATATCATCTTTGAAATTTGGTTTCACTAGTTCTGTAAAAAATTGCAAACCTTGTGGCGACAATTTTTGTTGCAAAGCGAGCGGTCGAAAATTACCAATTAAGTTATGGATTACGAAATCTTCTCGCTCTTTTTCGTCTATCAATTGATGGATTGCGATGTTGACAAAAACTTGTTCTTCATCATTCAAGGAAAGATGTTGTAACAATTCAGCAAAATTATTTTTCTCTTTTTTCAATTTAATACTCCTTTAATTATTAATCTTACAATAATACTTATATTTTTTCAAATCAAGACCAATATATGGCAATTGATCAGTCTAGGAATGTTTATTTAATATGATTGTCTTTTTAATTTGCAGGAACTATTGATTATTGATATTTAATAATAGAATGACTGAACTTAAATTTTAATCTAACTGAATCAAGGTATCTCCCCTAACAAACAATAAAAAAAACAGCAGTTCTGCTGTTTTACTGACCACATATACACACGTTCGAAAGGAGCTAGCGGGATTTGAACCCGCACACCGCCAAGAGCGGCTCGACGGATTTCGAGTCCGTTGCAGTACCAGATTGTGCCATAGCTCCATCATGAAGAAGTTAGAACATATTATCTAACCTACTTCGAAAATTTAAAATTACTTTGATGCCTTACGACGTTTTGCGGCCTTTTCACGCTCAGCTGTGTTCAAGATAGCTTTACGAATACGAACGTTTTCAGGTGTTACTTCAACATATTCATCATCATTCAAGAATTCAAGTGATGCTTCCAAATTCATTGTACGAGGTGTCTTGATTGAAGCAGTTTGATCCTTGTTTGAAGAACGCACGTTTGATTGAGGCTTCAATTTCGTAACATTGACTGAAATGTCGTTGTCACGGGCATTCATACCCACAATCATACCTTCATAAACTTCAACACCGGCACCAACGAACATTTGACCACGGTCTTCAACACCCATAATGGCGTAGTTAGAAGTTGCCCCTTGGTTGATCGAGACTAAGGCACCATTTCGGCGCCCTGGCTCCCAGTTGCGCACTACTGGACGATATTCAGCATAAGTATGGTTAAAGATACCATAGCCTCTTGTTGCTGACATAAACTCTGTTGAGTAACCAATCAAACCACGTGAAGGTGCCATATAGGTCAAACGTGTTTGACCGTTTCCGACAGACTCCATATTGACCATTTCACCCTTACGTTGGTTCAACGAGTCAATAACAGTTGATGAGTATTCATCAGGCGTGTCAATTTGTACAGATTCATAAGGTTCTGATTGAACACCATCAATATCACGGTAAATAACTTGTGGACGTGATGCTTGCAATTCGAAACCTTCACGACGCATTGTTTCAATTAAGATGGCCAAATGTAATTCACCACGACCAGATACTAACCAAGCGCCAGCTTGATCAGTGTCTTCCACGCGCAAAGAAACATCAGTGTGCAATTCGCGACGCAAACGATCTTCAATTTGGCGTGCAGTGACAAACTTTCCTTCTTTACCAGCAAATGGGCTATCATTTTGACGGAAAGTCATTTGCAAAGTTGGCTCATCGATACGAAGAATTGGCAATGGATCTGGATGAGCAGGATCTGCAACTGTTTCACCCACAGAAATATCTTCCATACCTGACACGGCAATCAAATCACCGGCCTTGGCTTCTTCGATGTCAACTTGATCTAAGCCAATGAAACCAGACAGTTTTGTTACGCGGAAGCTCTGCGTTGAACCATCCAACTTCAAAACTTCAACGTTATCACCAATCTTGATTGTGCCGCGCTTAACACGACCAATTCCAATACGGCCAACGAAGTCGTTATAATCCAACATAGCCACTTGGAATTGAAGTGGTTCGTCCGAATTATCGACTGGCGCAGGAATTGTTGCAAAAACAGCATCAAAGATAGGCTTCATTGTGTGTTCTTGATCTTCAACAACTGGTGATAATGATGACGTACCATTCATGGCTGAAGCAAAGATAACTGGGAAATCCAAATCTTCTTCGTCAGCACCCAATTCAATGAACAAATCCAAAACTTCGTCAACAACTTCTTCAGGACGGGCGCCAGGACGGTCAACTTTATTGACAATCACGATAGGTGTCAAGTGTTGTTCGAAAGCTTTTTTCAAAACGAAACGAGTTTGTGGCATTGTGCCTTCAAAGGCATCAACAACCAACAAAACACCGTCAACCATACCCATGATACGTTCAACTTCACCACCAAAATCCGCGTGGCCTGGTGTATCCAAAATGTTAATTTGCTTGTCACCAACCTTAACGGCTGTGTTCTTTGACAAGATAGTGATACCACGCTCTTTTTCGATATCGTTGGTATCCATGGCGCGATCACCCAATTCCTTGCGTGAGTCCAAAGTGTCTGATTGTTTCAAAAGTTCGTTAACCAGCGTCGTCTTTCCGTGATCGACGTGGGCAATGATAGCGATGTTACGAATGTCTTCGCGATTTGCCAATTTTCCAGTGCTCCTTTAATTTAAATGCTACTCACATACAAAAGCTAGGGAATCCGTATTCCCTAGCTTTTATGCAACTCGACAATGTCGCGATGCGCTCGTTTCGTAGCAACTAATACTATGTTTGATGATAACATATCCAGTGCTTGCCCGTCAATATCTGAGACGATTAAACCCAAAGTTTTCGCTAAAACTTGGCCTGCAGCAAAATCCCAAGGCATCATTTTTGATGAATAGCCAACAGCTTGTCCCGTAATAACCCGTATAAATGAAGGACCAGCGGCACCAATAACACGATATCCTAGAGCAGCTTTAGCAATTTGATCATAGCCAAACATACCATACAGCAATCTGGCACCACTAAGCAAAACTACGCCTTCCGCCAAGCTATCATCTCCAGGTTGTTGAATGCGCAACTGATTAGCAAACACGCCAATTTTTGGTCCGCCATGATACACAACATTATCAACCACATCCAGAATCCAACCTAGCACTGGTTGATTATCCACATATAGGGCTATCATAATGGCAAAATCAGTATGTTCTTTGACAAAATTCATTGTGCCATCAATAGGATCTACAAACCAAACATGCCCGTTCATAGCTGTTGGTTTATCGCCGAACCCTTCTTCACTCACAATCTGTGCATTGACATCGAAAGACCTAATAAGCGCGTTAATTTTTTGTTCATTCACCTTATCAACATTGGTAACCAAATCACGTTCGTCATGCTTTGTTCCGACCTGTAAATGGTGTCTCATTGCACTGATTGTATCCTTTTGTAGATCATCAAGCCACAGAAGTACTGTTTGGTCAATATTTTGAATTTCCAACTGACTCATTGTCATAGTCGCACCCTTTTTTCTGTGCTCGTTTGTAATAGTTTAGTCACGCGATAAATGCTATGCCCTGTTTGACGTTCAAAATCTTTGTCGAAACGCTTTTGTTCGCTTTTTGCAGGCATAACAACGCGATATTTGTTATAGTGTTGTAGCAGCTCGTCTCGTGAAACACCGTTTTCGTAAACTCTCAGAATGGCATCAACGAAGTTTGAAACTATCACAATATCTTCAGTTGTCCAGTTACCATCAATTGGTAAAGTATAATTTTCGCTCATAATCTTATTTTAACATGTTCAAACGTTTGATATACTAGAATATGAGGTAAAAAACATGACAATCAGATTTACAATGGATAAAATAACGCGAGATGGCGATCCTGTCTTACGTCAGACAGCTAAAGATGTGCCATTCCCGCTGAGCGATGAGACAGCTCAACTGGCTAAAGATATGATGACCTATTTGGTTGTTTCTCAAGATGAAACTGAAAATGAAAAATATGGTCTTCGTCCCGGCGTTGGTTTAGCGGCACCACAAGTTGGTTATTCTTTGAGAATGGCTTCAATTTTGGTCCCATCACTCGATCCACACGACCGCCCAGAAGAGCCCTACTTTAAAGGTACGATATTCAATCCAGTGATTATTTCTGAGTCAGTCAAGCGTGCCGCACTGGACGTTGGTGAAGGCTGCTTATCTGTTGACGAAGACGTACCCGGATTTGTCCCGCGCGCCGACCGAATCACTGTTCGTTATCAAGATGAAAATGGTGAAACACAGACAATTAAGCTGCGCGACTATCCCGCCATTGTTTTCCAACATGAAATTGATCACCTACATGGTCATCTTTATTATGATCATATTGATATCAAAGCCCCATGGCAAATTGATGACGATACTAAATATATTGAATAGTTATTAAAGTTTTTTGTTGACTATGCCGCCAAAGTTGATTAATTTTGACCTTGACGGCTTTTTCTATTTCAGAGCTTTTTCCACAACGACTATTCCCTCAGAAATGGCGTCTTCCAAGGAAACATGACTATTGATTTGATACCCAACAACAATACTGATTATTGTGCTACTAATCAACTTTATCACCTGAAAATCGCTGATATTACATATTTCACCACGCTCTCGTAATATGCTCAATAATGGTTTCACCTCCTCAACAATTGCTGTACGAAAATGCTGAATCATCTGTTCTGCAAATTTTTTATCCACTAACACTTGAACCAATGCAACTTTGATAGCTGGCAAATTATTTTGGATGAAATGGACGCGATTTGAGATGACTAAAGTCAAAATCTCGTGCAGCGTCGGTATTTTCTCACTTAAAGTGATTTGAGACAAAAATTCATGAACTGCACTTTGGAAAACATTGTCAAGTACGGGCGCAATGCCCTTAACCAACAACTGATTTTTGGTTTTAAAATGTTTGTAAACCGTGCCTTCCGATACACCAGCGGCGCTGGCAATATCTTTCGTCGACGTTTGCTCGAATCCTTTTTCTGAGAATAACAGCAAACTGGCATTCAACACCGCTTGCTGTTTTGAACTCAGTGCATCATCTTTTGCTGATAATTGCTTAAATAGTGCAATTAAATTTGTTTCTGTCATTAAGCCTCCTTAAACACGCCGATATCTTTTCAAGCCAACTATATTTAACACTAATAATATTATAACAAATCCAATTAGCACAACTAAATCCAGCTTTACATCGCTAATTGAGGCGCCTTTTTTAATCACATTAGTTAACGCATCACCGCCATAGTATAGTGGCATTATTTTAGCAACACCTTGCCATATTTGATTCATACCAGAAATATTAAAAATACCTGAAAAGAATATCTGAGGCACAACTAAAAGTGGAATAAATTGAATCATTTGAAATTCGGATGCGGCAAAAGTGGATACTAGTAATCCTAAACTCAAAGCAACCAAAGCTAAAATAATGTTGATGATCAAAACAAGTACAAATGAACCCTGATTTTGCACACCTAATACGAAAAAAACATAACTAACAATAATCACAGTTTGAAGTACTGCCAGTGTGCCATAAGCTAGTGTATATGCACTGACAATTTCATAACGTTTAATGGGCGATATTAGCAACCGGTTCAATGTTCCGGTTGTACGTTCATGCAACAGCGAAATACCAGAAATTAGAAAAACAAAGAAAAATACAAAGAAGCCAACCATTACAGGTGCAATACTAATAAAGAGTGAACTGTTAGATTTTCCATAAATATAATTTTCATTAATTGTCATACCACTGTTAATCTCAGATATTGGTCGACCTGATTTTGTTAGTGTGGTCACCTTTGCCAAAGCCGACTGAAGTTTTGACATTTGTTCACCTGAAACTGTCTTTGTAAGAGCTGCTTTCACAATACCAGTGAGACTCGTGTCTGCATTTTGATATGTCACTGTCAATTGGTTTTCTTTTTGTGTTACAACAGCAGATAAATTATATTGCTTCAATGATTCTTTGGCGGGCTTCCGCTCTTTCAGGGACACAAGATGAAGATTATCATTTTTCTTCAATTGATTGACTATTGTTTGGTCAACTTGATACACACCTAGTCTTGCAGTTACTGAGGATGAATTTTGTAGGATGGCAAACAACAGTGTCAAAATTAACAGTGGAGCAACAAAGACAATAGCTAATGTACGTTTATCCCGTCGTAACTCTGTCATAATTCGTTTAAATATGGCTATTATTCTCATAACGTTCTCCCGCCTTGATAAATACTGATTCGATATTTGTGACCTGATATTGTTTTTCCAAGAAAGTCGGCGTATTGTCAGCAATGATATGTCCGTCTCGCAACATTAACAGTCGATCAACCGTCTCAATTTCAGACATGACGTGTGTTGTAATCAGAACTGTCTTACCTTGTTGATGCAATTTATCTAATTCTTGCCAAATTTTGATTCTAAGTTCAGGATCAATCCCGACTGTTGGTTCATCCAAAATTAACAATGGTGCATCTGATAACAATGCAATTGCGAGAGATAATCGTCTTTTCATACCACCTGAGTATTGGCTGACCCGTAAATCTAAGTGATCCTGTAAATCAACAGTTTGGCTAACCAAATGAATTTTGTCAGTTAATACCGAACAAGATAGCCCCATTAGTTTTCCAAAAAATGACAGATTTTCCAAACCAGTTAAATTGCCATATAACGCGTCATTTTGGGCCATATAACCAATATTTTGCAGAGCTGATCGATTAGGCATGTCGCTGTTCAATAACCTGACTTGTCCGCCGTCCAATCTTAACATGCCAAGCATTGCGGCAATAAGCGTGGACTTTCCAGCACCAGACGGACCAATTAAACCAACTAATTGCCCAGAATTGATTGTTAAACTAATTTTATTCAACACATGGTTAGTTCCAAAGTGTTTATCAACATTTTTAAGTTCAATCACTTTTTCCATGTCACACCTCATTATTTTTATTATGTGAGTGAGCGTTCACTCACTTTTGTATAAAATATAACACAAAACACAAAAAAATGACAGAACAAAATTATTCTGTCATACCAAATTCTACAATTTATCAAAGAACCCTTTGCGCTTTGTGCCAGTTGTTGCTTCTTGAAAGGCCTCTAACGCCTTCTTTTGTTCTTTGTTCAATTTTGTTGGCACATCAACAGTGACAACCACAAATTGATCACCATTCCCGTTACCACGCAGTCGAGGCGCACCCTTTCCACTTAGGCGAAATCGCTTACCAGTCTGTGTGCCGGCGGGAATACGTAACTTAACCTCTCCGTGCACAGTTTTCACTTGGATATCATCACCCAAAGCAGCCGTCACGAAACTAATTTTTTGTTCAAGATAAACATCAGCTCCGTCGCGTTCAAATCCGTCACGCGAAGCGGATACTTGGAAGACAACGAACAAATCACCATGTGGTCCACCGTTAAAGCCTTCTTCACCTTGACCAGCCAAACGCATTTGTTGACCAGTTTCAACACCAGCAGGCACGGTCACTTTAATTTCATGTTGAGAGCCATCACCACGTTTGAACTTAATCGTCGTTTCTTTACCAAAGATGGCTTCTTCAAATGTCAAACGCATACGGTACTGTAAATCCTGACCTTTTCTTGGTCGATTTGGATCATAGCCACCACCAAACATCTGACTGAAAATATCTCCTAGATCAGAAAAGTCACCAAAGCCACCTTGCTGCTGGTAACCGCCAAAACCACCTTGTCCACCAAAACCGCCTTGCGCGCCAGCTGGTCCAAATTGATCATATTGCGCCCGCTTTTGCTCATCACCCAAAGTTTCAAAGGCTTCCTGAACTTCTTTATACTTATCTTCAGCTCCTGGCTCATGGTTCAGATCAGGATGATATTTTTTTGATAACTTTCGATATGCTTTTTTTATTTCATCTTGACTAGCGTTCTTATCTACGCCGAGACGGTCATAATATTCTGTGTTATTCACGTGCCCGCTCCTTCTAATTTATGTACACAAACCGCACTCAACGAATGCGGTTTGCATGATCAATAATTACTTCTTGTCGTCTTTTTTAGGATCAACTTCTTCAAAATCACCATCAACTGTATTGTCATCAGCTGATTTTGCTTCACCCTCAGCCCCATCTTTTGGTGCCGCTTGTTGATAAAGCTTCATTGCCAATTCACCGGCAACCTTTGTCAATTCTTCTGACTTAGCTTTCAAATCAGTTAAGTCAGCGTCCTCAGCAGTAGCATCTTCTTTGGCCTTTTTCAAAGCTTCCAAAGCATCTTGGGTTGGCTTTTTATCGTCATCACCTAACTTGTCGCCAACTTCTTCCAAAGTCTTTTCAGTTTGGAAAATAAGTTGATCGGCTTCATTGCGCGTGTCAACCGCTTCTTTCTTCTTAGCATCGGCTTCTTCGTTGGCCTTAGCATCATTCATCATTTGTTCAATTTCTTCATCAGACAAACCACCGGCGGCTTGGATAGTAATCTTTTGCTCTTTTTGAGTACCCAAATCCTTGGCTGAGACATTTACAATACCATTACGATCAATATCAAATGTCACTTCAATTTGTGGTACACCACGCTTTGCAGCTGGAATATCTGACAATTGGAATCGTCCTAATGTTTTATTATCAGCAGCCATTGAACGTTCACCTTGCAACACATGAATATCAACTGCAGGTTGATTATCAGCCGCAGTTGAGAAGACCTGAGACTTTGATGTTGGTATCGTAGTGTTGCGATCAATCAACTTTGTGAAGACACCACCCATAGTTTCAATACCTAATGATAGAGGCGTCACATCAAGCAACACAACATCTTTAACATCACCAGTAATCACACCACCTTGAACAGCAGCACCTAAAGCAACAGCTTCATCAGGGTTGATTGAATGGTTTGGTTCTTTGCCAGTCAATTTTTTAACTGATTCTTGAACGGCTGGAATACGTGTTGAGCCACCATTCAAAATCACTTCATCAATGTCTGAGAATGACAAGCCCGCATCCTTCAAAGCATTCAAAACTGGTTGTTCCGCTTTCTTAACCAAATCAGCTGTCAATTCATTAAACTTAGCACGTGTCAAAGATGTTTGCAAGTGCAATGGACCTTGATCACCTGAAGCAATAAATGGCAAATCGATTTGTGCTTCATTAGCTGAAGACAATGTCTTCTTTGCAGATTCAGCGGCATCCTTCAAACGTTGCAAAGCCAACTTGTCATCTTTCAAATCAATGCCATTTTCAGCTTTAAATTGCGCTGCTAAGTAGTCAATGATTTTGTTATCGAAATCATCCCCACCAAGGTGAGTATCACCATTTGTTGACAATACTTCGAAGACGCCATCGCCTAATTCAAGAATAGAAACATCAAATGTTCCACCACCCAAATCATAAACTAAAATCTTTTCATCTTTGTCTAATTTATCTAAGCCATACGCCAAAGCAGCTGCAGTTGGTTCGTTAATGATACGTTCAACTTCCAAACCGGCAATCTTACCAGCGTCTTTAGTTGCTTGACGTTGTGCATCATTAAAGTAAGCAGGCACTGTAATTACTGCTTTATCAACTTTTTCACCCAAGTAGTCTTCAGCATATCCTTTGATGTATTGCAAAACCATTGCTGAAATTTCTTGTGGTGTATAATCCTTACCGTTTGCTTTAACTTTGTAACCAGCTTCACCCATGTGTGACTTAATTGAAATGATTGTGTCTGGGTTTGTAATAGCTTGGCGTTTAGCCACGTCACCAACTTGGCTTTCACCATTTTTAAATGACACAACTGAAGGTGTGGTACGACCACCATCTGGGTTTGTAATAATTTTTGGTTCGCCACCTTCAAGGACGGCAACCGCTGAGTTCGTAGTTCCTAAATCAATACCAATAATCTTTGACATGAATATATTCTTCCTTTACTTTTTAATTAATTAGTTAGTCTTTTTAAGGTGTGGTGCCAGCGCTGAATCACCATAGTAACTATTTTGCAACCGCAACCATCGCTGGTCGCAACACTCTATCTTGTAACATATAACCCTTTTGCAAAACTTGTGCGATTTGATCTACTTCAACTTCATCACTGTCAACAGATTGAATGGCCTGATGTTTCGTTGGATCAAAAGTGTCGCCAACTTTACCTGTTGCAGCAATACCATTATCCGTTAGAGCCTGAGTCAACGTTTTAAGTGTCATTTCAACACCTGTCTTAATTTGCTTAGCAACTGCGTCATCCGCTTCAACTGCCAAAGCACGCTCTAAGTTATCAACTGCTGGCAACACTGACGTTGCTAAACGTTGTCCGTCATATTTACGAATGCTTTGTAGTTCACGTGCATTACGTTGCTGAATATTTTGAATATCTGCTTGAGATCGAAGTAATTTATCTTCTAATTCAGTAACCTTGGCAGTCAGCTCATCAATTTGTGACTGTCTTGGATCGACATCAGTCTGTAAGTCATCAACATCAGCTTCAACTTCTTGCGTTGTCGCCTCATCGTCAACAACTTGTTCTTCAACCACTTCTTCGTTTTTATCTGTCACAGGTGTGACCTCCTAAATTATGTATATTCAATCATCTTTTGACTTAGTGCTTCTCCGAAAGCGTCCATTAGTAACGCATTCTTACTATACGCCATCGGTATTGGACCAAGTAAAGCAATAACACCACTACCTTGATTAGGTACCAAGAAATCTCGCGTAACCAAGCTGAAATTGGAGAGCAGTTTTTCGCCAATTTCTCGACCAATTTTAATTTGGACTTGCGCGGAGGGTGTCGCAATTTGCCTAACCGCTCTTGCATTAGTGAGAAACTCAAGCAGTTGCTTAATATTGTTAACACCAGTTTCACCACTGAAATCAAGGACGTTGAGCCTGCCACCAATATGAACATTATCGCCAACGGAACGAGCCAATACATCACCAAACAATTGCAAGAACGCTGCCGGCGTTTGAATCATGCGACTCATTTGAGTCGGCAACTCATCAGATTGCATCATTTTTAGAACATCATTAACTGGTCGACCAACCATCTGCTCGTTAATGTATTTAACCATGCCCTCCAAAGATTCAATTGCCATTTCGTTTGGTAGTTTGAAAGTTTGGCTTGTTACCTTACCGTCATTAGTCACAAGAACCGCAATTAATTGGTGCCCCTCTAATGGTACGAGACGGAAGCCAGAAACTTTAATATCCACACGCTTAGGTTTAAGAATTAAAGCCGTATAGCCAGTCAGTGCTGAAAGTGTTCTCGCTGTTTCATCCAACAAGTCATCAATTTCATGGAAATTGCCTCGGAAAGATTGAATAACAGCACGAACATCTTGCGGAGAAGCCTTGCGGGTGACCATCAAATGGTCAAGATAATACCGATAACCCTCGTAAGATGGCACTCGACCCGCAGAAGTGTGTAATTTTTTGATAAAAGCATCAGCTTCTAGTGTCGCCATCTCATTACGAATAGTTGCAGAACTCACTTTAATATTAAGTTGCTCTTGCAGGCTTTTTGAACCAACCGCATGAGCAGTCTGAGTATATTCATAAATGATAGCACTCAAAATTAACTTTTGTCTGTCGGTCAGTGCCATCTCATCACTCCTTTTAGCACTCTTTTTTTTAACTGCTAACATCTTTTATGATACACCTATTTTTCAAAAAAGCAACCCTTTTTGGCACTCTTTTTATAAGAGTGCCAAAAAAGACACTTGATTATTCTTCAAGTGTCTCAAAATATTGTTGCGTCGCCGTTTGGTCTTTAATAAGTTGTTCAATTAGTTCCTCGGCATTATTGAATTTAACCTCACCGCGCAAACGATGATACCAGGCTACCTTAACTGCTTCACCATAAACTTCATTATGAAAATTTAAAATGTTGATTTCCACCGTCACTGGTCTGTTGTCACCAAAAGTGACGTTTCTGCCAATGCTTGCCATGCCAATAAACCACTGACCCGCAATTTCAATTTTGACGGCATAGATGCCAATTCCTGGTAGCCATTCTTGTTCTGGCGTTTGAATATTAGCAGTTGGAAAACCTAGTTCGCGCCCTCTCGCCTCGCCATGAACAATCATCCCCGTTGTCGTGTGGATTCGCGCCAATTGTTTGGCCGCCTCATCAACATTTCCATCGTCAAGTAATTTCCTGATTCGTGAAGAACCAATTTTTTGATCGTCTAAGCTGAATTTTGGCACAGTAATTGCTTCAAATCGTTTGCCAGCATAACCTTGTAAATGCGTCATGTCACTATTGGTATGTGCCGGACCATACAAGTGATCAAATCCAGCAACAACTGCCACGGGGTTTAAATGCATTAATATCTCATCCACAAATTGTTGTGCTGATAAATGCGCAAGTGCAGATGTAAAACGCATGACATACACGCGATCAACACCTAGTACAGACATCAGTTCAATTTTTTGATCCAACGGGGTTAGGTATCGTAATGGTTGGGTTAACATTTTGAAAGCGACAATCGGATGAGGATCATATGTTAATACAGCGAGTGGAACGTGACGTTTCTCAGCTTCGCGCTTAGCATGTCTGATTACCGATTGGTGGCCTTGATGAACGCCGTCAAAAAAGCCCATCGCAACAACTTGTTGAATTGGCTCGACATCATTTTGAATTGGATAGTGAAGTTTAATTATATCTGTCATATTTATTGATTATCAAATACATAACGCGAACGCCAAACTTGCTCACTGTCATCATACTGATAGACTGCTTTTAATTTATCGTTATAATAAAGTTGTTTCAAAAATGAACTTGGTTCCCAATCGGCAATTTTTTGACCATTTCTAACGGCAAACCATTCATCATCTGAGAGAACGTGAGTAGGCCAAGTCAAAATATCTTTGATCGGCACAATCGTCTGACGTAAATCATCTGGTGCAAGCTTTTCCACCTCTGATAAGTCATGAGCTTCACTCAATGTGAATCCACTACCCATCGTCCGTGTCAAACTTGTCATTGTTGCTGGTAGATCAAGCCTCTTACCAGTATCCGAAGCCAACGTCCTAATATAAGTACCTTTTGACACAGTTGCCTCAAAATTAAATTTTTGGACACTATTTTCAAAATCGATATCTGACGTTCGATGAAAATCATAAATCATTGCATCGCGTTCTGGACGCGCCACTGTCTCACCTGCTCTGGCATAATCATAAAGTCGACGACCGTTTACTTTCACAGCTGAATACATCGGTGGCATTTGTTTAATTGAACCATTTAAAGATTTTATTGCAATATCAATTTTTGCCGCCGTAATCGGTATATCGATTGCCCTTGTTGCAATTACAGCACCATCTAAATCCTCTGTTTCCGTCGCAAAGCCAAGAGTGATTTCACCAACATAGCGCTTAGGCCTAGTTTGGAGTTCATCGATTAGTTTAGTCGCCTTTCCAAGTGCAACGACTAACACACCCGCCACAGATGGGTCTAATGTACCAGCATGCCCAACCTTTTTTTGCCCAAACAGCCGACGCACCTGCCTAACAACATCAAAAGAGGTAACACCTCTTGGCTTGTTGACAACCAGAACGCCATCAATCATCTGTTTGTTTGTCATTAAAGTCATCCTCGGATTGCCAAATATTTTGGCCAGCATAGACTGAACCAAAACGGACTGTTGGAATTTGGCGTTCTGCCCAAACAACATAAACACGCACAGCCTCACTGTTTTGCGCTAAGATTTTTTGGTTAGCTGTTCCCACGACATCACCGGCATGTAATTGTTGTCCGGTACCATAACATGCCAATCGAGCAGCTTCACCTTGACCAACTAAGGTCATGGTAACACCTTGACCATGACCATCCGTAATGATTAACTTTTCGGTGGTCGATTCACTCACAATTCCGGATACTGGTAGCATCAAATTTCCGCCATTTGGAATTAACATAATACCATTGGCAGCTTGATAATGCTCATCATGGCTTTCTTTAATAGGTCTTAATTGTCCAGTGGCTGGTGCCACTAAAACAAGCGTCCCTGATTTTTTTGCCATTTTAATAGCATTGAGCCGCCCAGTCGCATTTACTTGTGTTTGTTTTTTCTTCAAGCGAAAAATTCGTTGCCAAAAATTCATTTTGAACTGCGTACCTTTTCAATATACTTTGTAATACGTTTCATGCCCTCAGCCAAATCTGCATCAGATGCGGCGTACGAAATTCTGATGTATGGATTAGGTTCATCACCATGGCTAAATGCTGAGCCGGGAATCACAGCGACTTTTCCCTGCTGTGCCAGTGCCAATGCAAAGTCATCCCCATCATTGCCTAAATCTTCAGGTAGCTTTGCAAATAGATAGAAAGCACCTTCAGGTTCAACAACCTCAAACCCCAAATCTTGCAATTGCGCCAACAGATTATCACGACGATGTTGATAGGTATCACGCATCAACACCGGTGCATCCATCACGTCACGCAAAGCAACTAATGCTGCATCTTGAACAAATGTTGGTAATGCAAATACTAGCGCACCATGTACTTTTTGCATTTCATCAATAATTTCTTTTTGCGCTAAAATAAAGCCAACCCGATAGCCTGTCATGGCATGTGATTTCGACAAACCGTTAATATAGATTGTTTGTTCAGGAATGATTTCAGCCAAGGAAACATGTTCTTTGTTATAGGTCAAAACCGAATAAATTTCATCAGAAATAACCCAGAGCTGATGCTTTTTAAAAGTTACTGCCAGCGCTTCTAATTCTTCACGTGAGTATGTTACCCCAGTAGGATTAGTTGGATAATTCATCAAAATAGCTTTTACTGGAACTTTTGCTTCAGCAATTGCTTTGTCCACCATTTCCGGTGTCAATTTGAAGTCATTTGGTGTCGTATCAATACTAATTCTGGTTCCGCGCGCCAGATCAAGTGACGCAAAATAAGGACCATAAGCTGGTTCAGGAATCAGTAATCCGTCATTAACATTTAATAGCGTTTGAAAAACGGCATTGACGGCCTCACTAACCCCCTGTGTCACAATAACGTTATCTTCATTTTTAAAATTCAAATGATATTTTTCATTGAAATAAGCAACAACTTCTTGTCGCAAATCCGTTTCACCCTGACTCTCAGCATAATGCGATCGATTACCATTTACTGCATCAATTGTCGCCTGCTTAATTTTATCGTCAACATCAAAACCAGGTTCTCCAAAAGTAAGACGAAGAATGCCAGGAATATCGCGAATCATCAATTGAAAGTTCAGCAATTTATCTGCCGCCATCTCTGCAACAGCACTGTTGATTGGTTGTGTCAATTTAGTCATGTATTAGCTCATTTTCTTAAAATAATTTTGATAATCCTATTTTAACACAAAAGGCTCTTCCCCAAATGGGGGAGAGTCTTTTCTTCACAACTTATTAATTTTCTTTGTGCAACTGACGGATTAAGTCCTCAATATGATTACCATATTGAACGGAATTATCACGCACAAATTTTAATTCAGGAATCTTATACACCGTCAAACGCGAACCTAATTCTTTCCGAATTAAGCCACTAGCGGCTTCTAATCCTGCTTGTGCTTTTTTAGCATCACTTGCTAAATCAGACAAGATTGAATAATAAATCGTTGCAATTTGCAAATCACCTGTCAATTCAACACTTGTGACAGTAACATCTTGTACACGAGGATCATTGATTCGCTTGAGCAATAGATCTGTTACATCACGTTGAACTTCTTGAGCAAGACGACCTGCGCGTTGTGGATTAGCCATAACTGCATGCCTCTTTTCTTTAATTGATTATATTTGTTTCTAGGTTACTTAGGCTTAACTTCTTGCATCACGTAGGCTTCAACCACATCACCCACATGAACATCGTTGTACTTAGCCACAGTGAATCCAAATTCAAATCCCATCTTGACTTCGTTCACAGCATCTTTACCACGTTGAAGTGAGCCAACCTCACCATCAAATACAACAACCCCATCACGAATGACACGAACTTTTGATTCTTTGGTAATTTTACCTTCTTCAACCATAGCACCGGCAATGGTACCAACTTTAGAGAACTTGAAGAGTTCTTTAACAACAACTTGGCCGATAATCTTTTCTTCAAATACAGGTTCAAGTTGACCCTTCATAGCTGCTTCGACATCATCGATAGCGTTATAAATCACATTGTAGAAACGAATATCAACTTTTTCCGTTTCAGCTTGGGATTTAGCCAATGGCGTAGGACGCACATTGAATCCAATGATAACAGCCCCAGATGCTTCGGCCAATGTCACATCAGATTCATTGATAGCACCAACAGCCGTGTGGATAATATCAACACGAACACCATCAACTTCAATTTTCTTCAGTGAGCCAGAAAGTGCCTCAACCGAACCTTGTACATCAGCTTTAACGATGACCGGAACAGTCTTCATGGCTTTTTCTGCCATTGTATTAAACAAAGTATCAAGTGTAACGACTGAACCAGAGTTACGAATTGCTTCTTGCGCACGCTTTGCACGTTCTTCACCAGCTGCACGAGCTGTTTTTTCATCAGCCATAACAATGAAACGATCACCAGCTTGTGGTACATCATTCAAACCAGTAATTTGAACTGGTGTTGCTGGTAGAGCCGCTTCTAATTCTACACCGCGTTCATTAGTCATTGTTCGAACGCGACCATAAGTATTACCTACAACAATTGGGTCACCAACATGCATACTACCTTGTTGCACCAACACAGTCGCAACAGGTCCACGTCCACGATCCAAACGCGCTTCAATCACTGAACCACGAGCAGGCATATCAGGATCAGCCTTCAGCTCAAGCACTTCAGCTTGTAGCAAAATCATTTCCAATAACTCATCAACATTTTGTCCAAACTTAGCAGAAATCTTAACAAAGATTGTATCACCGCCGTATTCTTCAGGCACTAAATCATATGCCATCAATTGGTTCATCACATCATCTGGATTGGCACCAGGCTTATCAATCTTGTTAACTGCCACGATGATAGGTGTTCCGGCAGCTTTGGCATGGTTAATCGCTTCAATTGTTTGTGGCATAACCCCGTCATCAGCAGCAACCACCAAAATTGTCAAATCCGTCACGTTAGCACCACGTGCACGCATCTCTGTAAAGGCGGCGTGCCCTGGTGTATCCAAGAAAGTGATTAGCTTGTCATTCAAACGAGTTTGATAAGCACCGATGTGTTGTGTAATACCACCAGCTTCGCCCTCAGTCACATGCGAATTACGCAAGTAATCTAACAACGTAGTTTTACCATGATCGACGTGACCCATGATTGTAACAACAGGTGGTCGCGGTACTAATTTACTTTCATCAATCGTTTCATCGTCGAAGAAGCGATCAATATTGGCAACGTCTTCTTCTGCTTTAACTTTAGCATCAATGCCATAATCTGCAGCCAAAATTTCAATCGTATCTTCATCCAAACTTTGGTTTTGGTTCGTCACAATACCTAGCAAGAACAACTTTTTAATAATTTCTGCTGTATCACGGTGCAAAAGTTTTGATAAATCTTGGACGTTCATACCAATACGATATTCCAAAACCTCTGGCAATGGCTGCTCTTTTCGAACAGTCACTGGTGCAGCTGGCTGATGCTTTGCTGCAATACGACGTGACTTTTTAGATCCGCGTGGACGATCATTACGGCGTGGCGTTTGTTGTCCTGTTCCATTAGTATTGCGCTTGCGTGAATTATTACGCGCAGAGTTATTACCAGAAGCCAATGCACCACCAAACTTCCCGGTTCCAGCAGCAGGAGTTGCTGGTTGTGCTGTGGCTGCAGGCTGTGCTTTAGGTTGCGTTGCTGGTTTAGCAGCAGCCTTTTTAGGGTGTTTAACTGCTTCAGAAGCTTGTCGCTTTTTTTCGTTTTCATTCACGTACTGCTTGAGACTATTGTCAGGCTTAGCTGAATAATCTACTTGTCCGGCGCGTGGCTTTGTTGACCAATTTTTCTTTTCACGAATCATTGGACGACCTTCAGATGGTGCCACTCGTGAACCTGGACGACCGTTATTACGGTTGGTATTGTTTGTATTTGAGCGACTCTGACTACTGTTGTTTGGTCGATTTTGAGATGTATTACGCTTTTGACCTTGGCTACCGTTATTTTGGTGACCTTGACCATTATTATTGTTATTTGGACGTCCTTGACGTGCTGGACGCGAACTGTTTTGAGCTGGTGTTGCACCATCCGCTAACTTAGCCGCATGGCGTCGTTGCGATGCGGGCAATTCCTTACGTTCTGGCACTGCCTGTTTTCTTGCAGGACGGTTTGAGCCTGAGAATTTCTTTTCTTCTGCCATTTAGTTCCGCTCCTTTTCTGATATTAATTGTTTAATTTTGCGACTAAAACCATGATCTGCAACAGCAAACACACCTCGATTAACACCGATGGCGTCTGTCAATTGCTGCTTAGTATAGTCTTGTACTAATCTGACATTGTAAAATGATGATTTGTCGGCTAATTTTTTAGCTTGGCTAGCGCCACCATCGCTTGGAAAAAATGCTAATGACACTTTTTGCCCACGAATGGCTGCAAGAGTCGGTGCCGTTCCCAGCACTAACTTGCCAGCGCGCATTGCCAAACCTAGCAAATTTAATATTTGTTCGTCTTTACTGATCACCGAACAACTCCCGACGTGCTTGTTGATGATCAACGTATGCTATCAGTTCATCATAAAACTGATCAGGCACTTTCACTTCAAACGCTTTATCAAAGATGCGCTTTTGTTTAGCTTTTTCCGCTACGGCCACATCTAAACTAATGTATGCACCACGACCATTTGCCTTACTTGTAGGATCTAAAGTGACATTACCTTCTTTGTCGCGAACAACACGAACGAGATCTTTTTTAGGAAACATTTCACCTGTTACAATGTCTTTTCGCATTGGTATTTTACGAGGTTTCATAGTTTTAAAACATTAGGTGTGGAGTTTAGGTTGTCACACACCATGTATCCTTTCAAATTATTCTTCGTCTTCGTCAATTTGTTTGTCGTCTGCAGGCTTTTGCGCTAATGTTTCTGCTGCTTCGCTTTCTGACTTGATATCAATCTTAAATCCTGTCAAACGAGCCGCTAAACGTGCATTTTGACCTTTTTTTCCAATTGCTAATGATAATTGGTTATCAGGCACAATGACAGTCACCGCGCGGTCATTTTCGGAATCAAAAATAACATCCGTTACTTCAGAAGGATTCAAAGCGTTCGCAATGTATTGCGCTTCGTCCTCAACCCACTCTACAATGTCCATGTTTTCGCCAGCTAACTCGTTGACAACGCTTTGAACACGTGCACCGCGTTGACCAACCATAGCGCCCACAGGATCTAAATCACCATCATGCGTGTAAACAGCGATTTTTGAACGATCACCTGCTTCACGTGCAATTGACATAATTTCAACCGTACCATCGTAAACTTCTGGCACTTCTTGTTCAAACAAACGCTTAACCAAATCAGGCGCTGTACGTGAAACGAAAATTTGTGGCCCCTTGGCATTGTTTTCCACTTTATTGACCAAAACCTTTATACGATCACCCATACGGTAACGTTCATTTGGCATTTGATCATTGGGGGCCATGACAGCTTCTTGATTGCCTGGTAAATTGACATATAAGAAACGCGAATCTTGTCGATCGACTTCACCAGTGATAATTTCGTTTTCATATTCAGCAAACTTATTATAAACCGCTTGACGACTGGCTTCACGCATTTTTTGAACAATCACTTGTTTGGCTGCTTGTGCAGCCATACGACCAAAGTCCTTAGGCGTGACATCGAACCGAATTTCATCACCAGCTTCGTAAGCTCTATTCAAAGCCAAAGCCTCAGACAATGCAATTTCCGTTTCATCATCTTCAAGGTCATCATCTAAGACAACGTTTTTCACCTGCTTAATACTAATGTTACCCTTTTTATCGTCAAACGTTGCTTCAACATTATCGGCGGTGTTGTATTGCTTCTTGTAAGCTGCTTTTAGTGCGTCTTCTAAAGCATCCACAACAACCGAACGATCAATACCACGTTCTGCCTCAAGAGCATCAAGTGCATCTACTAATTCTTTACTCATTCGATTTCTCCATTTTTTACCGATTAAAACTGAACATCTAATATCGCTTTTGCTATCTCATCGAAAGTCAAAGGCAAATCACCATTTTCAGTTTTTAAGACTAAACCATCCTGATCAAGCGACTGAATTTTACCTTGCCACCTCTTTTGACCATTTTTATTGGTAAATAGTGATACTAATATGCTCTCGTTTGCTTCTTTTGCCCATTCAAAATGCCAATTTTCTTTCAATGGACGGTCAGCTCCGGGTGAAGAAATGTCTAACATGTATGCTTCAGGTATTGGATCAGGGTCAACCGTGTCTAGTAATTCATTAACATCTTGTGTAAAAGTTGTTAATTCATCCATTGTGATAAATTCATGTTTAGGTTTATCAATCAGTATGCGTAAAATCTTCTGACCACCTTCTTTAGTGATCGTCAAATCCCACAGCAAATCGTCATGAGCCTTCAAAGTTGGTGTGATCAAGTCTATAACAACTTGCTCCGTTTTACTGGTCATTTGCTTTCTCCTTTCGACTAAATTCAGACTACTATTTAAGGTACCCGTTTGAATACCTGTTCGTGTGTATTGACAGCAAGCGCTAATCTCATAAAAAATGAGCCGGCCTCTTTCTACAAAGTGACCCGCTCATTTACAATTGCTATGTAAATTAACTATTTTCATTATAGCTTATTTATGAAAAAAATGCAAATTGACTACTTGTTTTCATAAATAAAAAAAGCCGCAAGCCGGCTTTTTTTATTAATATATAAGTGCTTACCAAGAAGCCTTACGCACACCAGGAATTTGACCCTTGTGTGCCAATTGACGGAAGTTCAAACGTGACATACCAAATTCGCGCATGTAAGCATGAGGGCGACCATCAATCAAATCACGATTGTGAACACGTACTGGAGATGAATCTTTTGGCAAAGCAGCCAAACCGATGAAATCACCAGATGCTTTCAATGCAGCACGCTTTTCAGCATACTTTGCAACTAAAGCTTCACGCTTTTGTGCCTTAGCAATTTTTGACTTTTTTGCCATTACTTAATCTCCTTAAATGTCACTACTTTACGAAGTTTTGGTGAGTACTTCTTTAACTCGAGGCGGTCAGGCGTATTACGACGGTTTTTAGACGTCAAGTAAATACGCTCACCAGTTTCATCATTTCCTAAAACGACGTGGATACGCATAATCCTTGCTCCTTAGTGTGTTTTCTTAAAAATTTTTATTTGCTTGTCAATACAAATAACTATTATACATGAACTATTGGGCACTGTAAAGCCCTTTTTTCTAACTTGACGAAATTTTGTTCGTAAAAGTTTATATCTCAGGTTAAGAGTTTTAAAAAATCTTAAAATTGTTGTTCAAGTGGTGGCACAACTTGCTTTTTACGAGATACTACACCGGGTAAATCAATGACATTGCCTGCTAGTTTCGCATTGAAGGCACTTTCAATGGCATCGTTTGCATCCCCTAGATAAATTGCTTTTGAATTAGAATTCAAAATATCTGTAATGACAAACAAGAAGTCTTCGTAGCCTTCAGACTTGATGGCATCTTCAATTCCCGCTTGACGTGCCAAAACGTCATCAATATCAACAGTGTTCACTTGTCCAATACGGAATTGGTGACCAGCCATGTCAAATGACTTTGCATCGCCATCAATCAACTCTTTATCAGTACGTGAAGAAAGGTTAGTCCCTGCCTTTAACAAATCTAAACCATACTTTTCATAGTCTTCGAGACCAGCTATTTCTGACAATTCTGACAAAGCCACTTTATCAGCTTCAGTGGTCGTTGGGCTTTTAAGCAACAAAGTATCTGAAATGACAGCCGATGCCATCAAACCAGCTATGTTAGCTGGAATTGTAACGTCATTATTTTTAAATTCAAAGTATAAAATAGTAGCTACTGAACCCCAAGGCTTAGCCACAATATAAAGTGGTGTGCTATTGGAAAAATTGAATTTATGATGATCATAAATGGCTGCTACTGTCACATCAGCTAAATTATCAATTGATTGTGCTGCCTCGTTGTGATCGACTAAGACAACATCATCGGTATCGGCACTTGCAATAACGCGGGGTGCTTCTACCTTAAAATAACTCAAAGCGAACTTTGTTTCCTCATTTGGTGTCCCTAGTGCAACTGCTTCTGTATCCCAGTTGTATAGGTGACGCAACAAATGAGATGTGGCAATTGCCGAAGCAATTGTGTCTGTATCAGGGTTTTTGTGCCCAAAAACTAAAGTTTTAGCCATGAATTTTATATCTCCTAGATTAATATAGTTTAATTTTAACAAAAAATTATCAATTTGTCGTTAGCAATGTTAGCGGTGTCATTATCCATGGTGTCCCATTTTTATCAACATCTACAACATACTGACCATTTCCTATCCGTTGAGATGGTCGATAATCACTTAATTGAATTTCTTGAACCTGATAGCGTGTTGTCAAAATTGACAGTGCAGTGACTGTCTCGTCAAAAATTGTTGCTGTTGCCACATGATAAGCAACTGTCTTCTTTTGAGTAAAAATCAACAGTCCCTTGTTAGCACGCTTTGAACGACTAATTTCAGAAACAGGCATATACTTAAATGCCCCATTTGTTGCAGCTATTGCAACTTTTTGCTGGCTATCAGTAATTAATAGTGCTGCTTTGATGGTGTCCCCATCACGCAAATCCATTGCCTTGACACCTGCCGTACGCGCACCAATTTCTGGTACGTCAGCCAATGCGAAACGTAATCCGACGCCATTATGAGATAGTAACAGCACGTCCTGTTTAGCAACCTTATCAACATGAACAACGTTCACTAAATAACTTGTTTCCTGTTTTAGCTTAATCGCCATGGCTGACTTTTTCTTATATGATTTTGGCACAATATCTGAAACTGACGTTTGCTTAATATAACCATCATTGGCTACTAATAAGAAATCGCCACCTTGGTCAATATCCGTGAGTGCTATTGCTTTGATGACATACTCGTCATTCACCCAATTAGAAAGCTGCTGAGAAAAATGCTCACCAGTATCTTTCCATTTGGTATCAGGCAACTCATGAACTGGTCGATAAATGACATTCCCTTTATTAGTGAACATCAGCAAATGCGCCGTGGTATTGAGGGTTCCCTCAAATATTGTCAAATCATCATCCGCCAAGCCATTTTCGTTATCTGAAGCTTTATATGAACGAATCGATGAACGCTTGTAATAGCCATTTCTTGAAACCAATACACGGACATCTTCTTCAGCAATCGTAACCGCTGTATCAATCACTAGTGTTTCAACTTCTGCCTCGATTTCACTGCGACGTGGAGAAGCATACCCTTTCGTGATTGCCGCTATTTCAGCACGAATCACATCTTTTAGTGCGCTCTCATCTGTTAAAATCAAGTTCAGTCGTGCAATTTTTTCATTTAATTGCGCAAATTCTTCCTCTAGTTGCGTGACATCAGTGTTTGTCAAGCGATATAACTGTAAAGTAACAATTGCTTCCGCCTGTGGTTGCGTAAATTGAAACTTGTCGATCAGGTTTTGCGTCGCATCTTTACGATTTTTTGAGGCACGAATGGTTGCCACAACCTCGTCCAGAATTGATAGCATGCGAATTAGACCTTCAACAATATGTTGTCGTGCCTGAGCTTTTGCTAACTCGTATGCAGACCGTTTTAGAACAACTTCTTTTCGGAAATCCAAGAAAGCAGATAAACCGTCCTTTAGGCCAACGTGAACAGGTCGCTGATCGTGGATAGCGACCATGTTAAAGTTATACGATATTTGTAAATCAGTCTTTTTGAACAAATATGTCAAAATACCTTCAGCATTTGCATCTTTTGAAAGTTCAATGACGATGGACATTCCTTCACGATCGGACTCATCGCGCACTTCAGCAATACCAGCAACTTCTTTATTGAGTCGAATAGCATCTATTTTAGAAACTAATGTTGATTTGACAACTTCGTATGGCAATTCAGTAATTTCGATTTTTTGTTTGCCACCCTTCAGCGTAGAAATAGCTGTTTTAGCGCGAACGACAATTTTACCACGACCGGTCTTATAGGCTTTTTTGATACCATCCAAGCCTTGAATAATACCACCTGTTGGAAAATCAGGACCTTTAACGTAACGCATTAATTGTGATAACGCTGCTTCTGGATGATCCAGCAAGTAAGTCAACGCAGCATTGATTTCTTTCAGATTATGTGGCGGAATCTCAGTCGCATAACCAGCAGAAATACCGGTCGCACCGTTGATAAATAGACTTGGAATACGTGATGGCAAAACTGTTGGCTCATAAGTGGTATCATCGAAATTCAACACCATGTCAACTGTCTCTTGTCCCAAATCAGCCATCATCTCACCGGCAATTTTGGATAAACGTGCTTCCGTGTAACGCATGGCAGCAGCTGGATCATTATCAACTGAACCATTGTTACCGTTCATATCAATTAATGGTTCACGCACTTTCCAACTTTGGGATAAGCGAACCATTGCCTCATAGATTGATGAATCACCGTGAGGATGAAAGTTACCCATCACATTGCCGACTGATTTAGCGGATTTACGATATGGATGATCATATGTGTTACCATCTTGATCCATCGCAAATAAAATGCGTCGTTGAACTGGCTTTAAACCATCACGAATATCTGGTAATGCACGTTCTTGAATAATATATTTGGAGTAACGCCCAAAGCGTTCTCCCATCACTGTTTCCAGCGAGAGATCAGTTATACGATCTGCCATTTAACTTTGGTTCTCCTTGATTTATAACTGTCAAAATAGTGACTGCCTGAATTAATTGTCATTTTGCCATGATGTAATCACTGGCCCTTGTTCAGTGGGCGCATCAGTTGAGTCACTACTTGAACTTGACGACTCGTGATGACGAGCTTTTTCAAAGACATCACTTGACTTAGTATCGCCTTCAACCGTATCCAGAATGGAACCAGCTTCATCCATTGTAAATTGGACATTAGCTTCAATCCAGTCGCGTCTTGGCTCAACTTTATCACCCATCAAAGTTGTTACCCGCTTTTCAGCAAGTACAGCGTCATCAATTTTGACACGAATTAGAGTTCTTGACTCAGGATCCATTGTTGTTTCCCAGAGCAATGATGCGTTCATTTCACCTAATCCCTTAAAACGTGTCAGTTCATAACGTGCCTCACGTTTGCTGGTAATTTGCTCTAATTCATCGTTGGTCCAAGCAAATTGATCAGGAATTTTTTTAGATGAATATTTAACGCGATAAAGTGGTGGCAATGCAATATATACGCGACCTGCTTCAATCAACGGGCGCATATATTTGTAGAAGAAAGTGAGTAACAAAGTTTGAATATGAGCCCCATCATCATCGGCATCAGTCATGATAATAATTTTACTGAATGCGGCATCATCTACTTTGAAATCAGCTCCAACGCCACCACCAATTGCATAAATTAACGTTGATATTTCTTCATTCTTCAAAATATCAGCTAATTTGGCCTTCTCAGTGTTCAAGACTTTACCACGTAAGGGTAGAATCGCTTGGAACTTACGGTCGCGACCTTGTTTAGCTGAACCACCGGCCGAATCACCCTCGACTAAAAATAACTCGTTCTTGTCGGCATTTTTTGATTGTGCTGGTGCCAGTTTACCTGACAACAAACGATCTTTAGCACCCTTTGATTTGCCAGTACGACTTTCGTCGCGTGCCTTACGTGCTGCTTCACGGGCTTCACGGGCTCTGATTGCTTTGCGAATCAAGCTCTGCCCAAAGTCACCATTCTCCATCAAGAAACGACCTAAAGTTTCGTTGACAACCGCATCAACGATTCCACGGGCCTCTGGTGTACCTAGCTTGTCTTTAGTTTGACCTTCAAACTGTAAGAATTGTTCTGGCACACGCAATGAAATAACGGCGGCTAGACCTTCACGTACATCTGTCCCTTCCAAATTCTTATCTTTATCTTTCAACAAATTGACTTTTCGGGCATATTCGTTAAATGCTTTGGTCCATGCAGTTCGAAAGCCAACCTCATGTGTACCACCATCTTGAGTTCGCACATTGTTGACAAATGATAACAATGTTTCCGAATAGCCGTCGTTATATTGGGCAGCAACGTCAACCACAATGCCTTCTTGATCGCCCTCAAAAGTCATGACTGGTCCGATCGTTTCTTTGTCCTCATTTAAAAAGCCAACGAACGCTTCCAAGCCTTTTTCATAATGATATTCTTCAACGCGAACTGGATCAACGCGTTCATCCGTCAACGTAAATTTAACACCACTCATTAAGAAAGCTGATTCACGTAACCGCTCTGACAACGTTTCGTATTTATAAACTGTTGCACTAAATATCGATGGATCAGGCTTAAACGTTACCGTCGTACCAGAATGCGCTTTTGTTTTACCTAAATCACGCAGTGTACCAACGGGATTTCCACCATTCACAAAGTCTTCTTCCCATTTGTGTCCATCACGAACAATCGTTACTTGTAAACTTTCCGATAAGGCGTTCACAACTGATGATCCAACACCATGTAAACCACCTGATGTCGCATAGCCACCTTGCCCAAATTTACCACCGGCATGTAGGACGGTCAAAATAACCTCAGGGGTTGGTTTACCTGATTCATGCATACCTACCGGCATACCACGCCCAAAATCTTGCACAGTTATGGCGTTATTAGGGTGAATGGTCACACGAATATCATTGCCAAAGCCACCTAGAGCTTCATCAACAGCATTGTCGACAATTTCGTACACTAAATGATGCAACCCGCGACCGTCAGTTGAGCCAATATACATCCCCGGCCTTTTTCGAACGGCTTCTAACCCTTCTAAAATTTTTATTGAATCTGAATCATAATGATTTTTTTCTGGCATGTTTATTTATCCTTAAAAACACGAACCAGTGTTCGTGCGTTAATGTCAATCTATTTTATAATAGATTAAAAAATGTATTCTGACAAGTGGTAATATTTTAAAATTGATTAGTCATGCCATATACTAAGTGCTTTTATGGTAAACTAATAAATGGTTTTTAGTTAAAGGAGTTAAGTTATGTTAACCACCATTACCATGTTTATTTTGGCCTATTTATTAGGTTCTTTAGTGCCAGGCTATTGGGTCGGCAAAATTTTTTATCATAAAGACATTCGTGACGAAGGGTCCGGAAATATTGGCACAACAAATTCATTCCGTGTTTTAGGCGTTCGAGCTGGTATCACCGTTTTGGTTCTCGATCTACTGAAGGGAACGGCGGCTGGACTACTTCCCTTATTGTTTCACAGTAACATTAATCCAATGATAATTGGATTAGGGGCAATTCTAGGGCACACCTATTCATTTTGGATTGGTTTCAAAGGTGGCAAAGCAGTTGCCACTTCAGCCGGTGTGTTGCTAGCTTATAATCCGCCTTTCTTTTTAATGGTCTCTGCAGTATTCATCATCACTTTATTGATTAGTTCGATGGTTTCTCTGAGTTCTATGATTGGATTTGGATTTGCAACGGTGGTTTCCTTTTACTTTCATGATTGGATATTAACGCTAGTTGCTATTGCATTAACTATTTTTGTTTTTTATCGTCATCGTAGTAATTTATCACGTATTAAAAACGGCACTGAAAGTCTTGTCTCGATTGGTTGGTACTATCACCACAAAAAAAACGCTCAGAAATGAGCGTTTTTATTTGTGATCAGTGTCAAAAATAATTGTTACCGGACCATCATTTGTCAATGTTACTTGCATATCAGCGCCAAATGTACCAGTTTCAACTGGTACACCGGTTGTCAATAAGCGATCATTAAATAAGTCATACATCTTTTCTGCAAAATCGGGTGCACCGGCGTCAGTAAAACTTGGTCGATTACCCTTTTTGGTATTAGCATACAACGTAAATTGTGAAATTGACAATATGCCACCATTGATATCTTTAAGACTCAAATTCATCTGGTCGTTTTCATCACTGAAAACGCGTAAATTGGTAATTTTACGAACAAGGTAATCAATTTCATCCTCTGTATCATGATCGCTAATACCTACCAAGAGCACAAAACCTTGTCCTACTTGACCGGTTGGTTGACCCTCAATTGCTACAACTGCTTGTTTGACGCGTTGCACTACTACTCTCATATTGTCTCCATTTAAGTATATCTTTTGTTGTTATCATGATACGTGAAATAGCATTTGGTTTCAAGCGCCGTAAAAACAACGCCGCATGAACCGTTATCAGCAAAGCATCCAGAGGGTCACTTTTAATCACATAAAAAACAAAGAACATAATAGAAGTTGGCGGCAACAAAAAAAGAACAAAAGCAATCCATAATCGTTCAAACCACCAATGTTTCAAATCAACAAGTAGTTCATCTTTTTTAACTGTCAAGGGTTTTAATTGCGTTAAGTTATAATTCCCTTTTTGCCGACCAAAGTACCAAGCTAAAAATGGCAATCCAGCAGTTAAAAATAAGCACAGCCACCATAAAATTGGCTGATGTATCACAAAATGAGGCAAAGTGATAAAGCGATCAAACAGCCAATAGGGTGTCACTAAAATACCACTCACAATCAGTAACCAAAGTAACCATTTATCTGCCTTAGCTTCTGGCAAAACTTGAGGTGTGAAATAAACCTCGTGATGCCGCTTATCAACTAATAGCGTCCCCACTTTTCCCTCTTGTCTGATTGACGCCATTGTAATTAAATGCATAGTATGCTCTCCTAGTATGCGCTATATTTTCAAAAAACAATATAGCACAAAAAAAAGACTTATCGCCTGATAAATCTTTTAATCTTACTACAAAAGGAACTCATTAATGAAATGCGCGTTCAACATCATATACTGAAGGCAAATTATTGAGCGCATCCATAATAACGGTTAACTGCTCAACATTACGCACGCCAATTGATAATGCCACTTGTGCCATGCCATTTTTTGTCACATGACCATTAACTGAGTTGACATATTTGGTACGCCCATTGACGCTCCGCAAAACATCGTTCAACAAACCATTGCGATTTTCTCCACGAACAGTTAGATCAGCATCATAATTAGGTTTCAAGCCAGAATCATCTTCCCATGCGACATCAACTAGCCGTTGTCCTTGTGCTTCAGCAGCACGAATGTTGGGACAGCCAAGGCGGTGGACAGATATACCACGTCCCTTTGTGATATAACCTTTTACAGCATCTCCTGGCACAGGTGTACAACAACGTCCTAATCTGACCAACAAATTATCAACGCCTGCAATCACAATATCATCAGCAGAGGCTTTTTGACGTTTAGTAAATGCCGTTTCATCACGTTTAATGCCATGACCTTCTTCAAGCATTTCACGTTGCAACTCTTGTGCCGCTGCTTCTTGTTGTGCTTCTCGTATCTTTTCAGTGAGTTTATTGACAACACCAGGTAAGGCAACATCGCCAAAACCAATCGCAGCTAGCATATCATCAGATGAATGATAGTGCATTTTTTCGGAGACTTCCTGAATATTGTCTGCCGTTAATATATCATTGACATTATAGCCACCATCTTTAATGCTGTTACTCAATAATTCTCGAGCTGCTTCAATATTATCATCACGATCAAGTTGCTTAAAATACTGCTTAATTTTATTACGAGCACGACGCGTTGACACAAGTTCAAGCCAATCACGACTTGGTTTGGCGTTAGCTGAGGTAGTGATTTCAATAATGTCACCGGTTTTAATTTTATAATCCAGCGGCACAATACGACCATTAACTTTTGCACCTGTGGTTTTAATGCCCACATTTGTATGAATTGAAAAAGCCATATCTAATGGGCCAGCACCTTTTGCGAGTTCAAACACGTCTCCTCGCGGTGTGAAAGCATAAACACGATCCGAAAATAGATCGCCTTGCACGCTGTCCATAAAGTCTTCAGCATTTTTAGCATTCTCTTGAAGCTCTAGGATACCTTGTATCACATTCAGCGTCTGTTCACTTTTATCTTTGACATTTGCCTCTTTATTAGAACCCTTATTTTGTTTATAGGCCCAATGCGCTGCCACACCAAACTCGGCAACTTCATGCATATGGTGGGTTCTAATTTGGACCTCTAAGGGGCGCCCACCAGGTCCAATAACAGTAGTATGTAAACTTTGATAGCCGTTAGCTTTCGGTAGCGCGATATAGTCCTTGAATCGACCAGGAATTGGGGTCCATTTAGAATGAATAGCACCTAACACAGCATAGGTATCTGGAATAGAATCGGTTAAAATTCGGACAGCTGACAAATCGTAAATTTCTTCAAACGCCTTGTGTTTGTCAGTCATTTTACGATAGATTGAATAAATATGTTTTGGTCTACCATAGACCTCGACATCTTGTAATTCCAACTCTTGAATCGCATTCTCGATTTCTTGAACAGCTTCGTTGACATAGCTAATCCGCTCATCACGTTTCATATTCATCAAGGAAGCAATGCGATGATATTGTTCAGGATTGATAAAGCTTAATGATAAATCTTCTAATTCCCACTTGATGGCACTAATTCCTAAACGATCAGCCAATGGCGCATAGATATCAAGCGTTTCATTGGCAATTCTCTTTTGCTTGTCATCACGCAGCGCACCAAGTGTCCGCATGTTATGCAGACGGTCAGCTAACTTAACAATAATCACTCGAATATCTTTTGACATTGCCAAAAGTAATTTACGATGATTTTCAGCCAGTTGTTCTTGTGAACTTTGATATTGAATTTTACTAATTTTGGTTACGCCATCAATAATTTGAGCAATTGTGTCACCAAAGCGTGCTTGGACATCCGCCAACGTGGCAGGCGTGTCCTCTACAACATCATGTAAATAACCTGAAATAACTGTGGCGGTATCCATTTTTAATTCAGCTAGGATACCCGCAACTTGAATTGGATGAATGATGTACGGTTGCCCTGATTTGCGCTTTTGTGTCTTATGCAAATCTGTTGCCCACTCATAGGCTGCTTTCACTTTTTCAGCATCCTCGCTTGACATGTATTCATTCACCATATCAAGCACTTCTTGTCCAGTATAATCTTTTGTTCTTGCCATATCATTACTCTGTAAGCGCACATAATATCACTTTTGGCGCTCACTTCCCTTCATATAATCAGGAAGATACTTCACTATTTTTAAAACCGCAAAATACCTTAATAACGCTTTTTAAACGTACATCAATTATAATCAAAATTTAATCTATTCACAAGTCAAGGTTTAAAATGTGCACATTTTAACATTTAGGGATAGAATGGAATAATAGTTTATATCATTTTATAACACACTAAGTTAAGGAGGTCGCGTATCGATGATGTTACGTCTAAGGTTCACCCTTAACAACACATCGTTTTTAATAGTATTAATCGCTTAAATTTACTATTAGTTCGCGTAATATTTATGTCTGAAAATTCTGAAAGTAATCTTTGGAAGCGTAATGTTTTTGTTCTCTGGTTTGGCGTCTTCATGACCGGAATCGCATTAAGTGAAGTAATGCCGTTTTTAGCATTATATATTGACACTTTAGGTGATTTTAGCAAAAATGAACTCACGTTTTATTCAGGTGCTGTCTTTGCTATAACGTTTTTGGTCACTGCAATCGTGTCACCGTTTTGGGGAAAATTAGCAGATCGTAAAGGTCGAAAACTAATGATGCTACGAGCTGCGTTAGGAATGGCAATTGTACTATTCCTGATGGGATATGTCAGCAATGTTTGGGAACTATTCGCTTTAAGAGCATTACAAGGGGCCATGGGCGGTTTTGTATCTAACTCAAATGCTTTAATTGCCACCCAAACGCCCAAAGAGCATGCTGGTCACGCTTTAGGTATTTTGGTCACTGGTATGACAGCCGGCAATCTACTCGGGCCATTGTTCGGTGGTACACTAGCTTCACTTGTCTCCTATCGAATGTCATTTCACATCACGGGTGTGATTTTATTTCTGGTTTTCCTGTTGACGCTATTTTTAGTTAAGGAAGAACCTGTTAAAATATCACCTCGAACCGCTCGTGCTTCCACAGCACAACTCTGGCAAGCTGTTCCAAATAAACAACTTATTCTAGGCTTGTTCATCACGACCATGTTAGTACAAACTGTGAATACGTCAATTAATCCCATCGTGAGTTTGTTTGTCCGTGAATTAACGCATAACGCTTCTAATACGACGTTCATCGCTGGTGTAGTCGCTGCCATGCCTGGTATTGCAACGGTTATAGCCGCCCCACAATTTGGAAAAATTGGAGATCGTGTTGGTACTGACCGCATGATTAAAATCGGGTTCATGATTGCCGTTGTTGCGTTTGTACCAACGGCATTCGTCACTAGTATTTTCATGCTAATGGTCTTTAGATTTATTGTCGGTATAAGCGATGCAACCATGTTACCTGCCGTGCAAACCATGTTAACTAAAAATTCGCCAATGGCCATGACTAGCCGAATTTTTAGTTATAATCAAAGTTTTCAAGCTGTTGGTAGTGTGATGGGACCTATGTTTGGCGCCTTGATTGCTAGTATGTTTGATTACCGAGGCATTTTTATCTTCAGTGCGCTACTAATTGTTCTCAATGCCATTTTATTTAACTTTAACGTCAAATCGCTCAAAAAAGATGAAAGTGCAACAAAAGCCTAAACATGTCATCTCATGTTTAGGCTTTTTTATAGGGTAATAACAAATCATTATCAACAGTTTCGGATGTCCATCGTTGCATTGGTGTGTAGGCATGGCGTTGATTAAAAGGCAAGTTTTCCACGTTTATCACAGCGATAGTTTGGTTATTTTCAGTCAAAAAAACTTGTCCAAAACTAACGTACTTACCTTTTGTATGTTTCCCTGTTCGCCAAATATTTGGCTTGGCGTCCTTTTTTGGCACGTATCGTCCAGAAGCATTTTGTTCAACTATAATACCTGTGTACAGATATGTTTCATATTTTGATTTACTCATCGTATTTAATGCCTACCCCAATTTCAAATCGCGTACCATCAATTGTTTGTGTCGGCTGTAAGTGTAAAGCATAATTAATATCTGAAGCAATCATAGCAACATCTGCCTGCAAAATTAATTTATTCACATTTACTAATAGTTCATTGTCCTGTAACGTCATTCTTGACAACAAAGCTCTCACTGTCATACGCAACCACTGCACCTGCATCACTTTACTCATAAACGCAACTTGGCCAAATGGCATTGGTCGCAACCACGTATCATGTGATATATCGGGCACATCAACATGCTTGACCCATTCTGACGTATCTTGATACCAAATCACTTGATAAACACCAGGATTTTCTAAGTGTGTTTGTGCTAGCTGAATTGGCAGTTGTGCAATTTCTGGTACAATACGGAGCTCACCAGTCATGTGTTGTGTAATATTGATTGGATAAATGTTGTGCCCATCAGAAAAGACATTGAGAGCAAATTCCGTTTCAGTATCATCTGGACCATTCGGCACATGTTTTTCTTTTGGCAAAATTAAGACATTTTGCTTTAAATCAGTTAAAGCATCAATCAGTTTACGTCGATTACCAGGTACAATGATAGCAATTGGTTTTTCAAGCGACACTACTTTCATGACATCTGATATCTCTAAGGGTTCCAGATACTGCTTGTCAGCCAAATTTTGTAGCAAGGTAGCATCACTTGCGTTATTATTCATAATTACGGTGTGATATTGTAAACGTCTTAATTCCGACAAAACAATCGTGGTTGCATAGCCACCAGCGGCTGCATCACCCATTCGGAATGCACCACTACCAATAACTAAGACAGTATCGTCACTCACCGGCAATGATTCATTTTCCTCTTCGTAAGTTGCATAATATTGTCTAGCGTTTTCTGGAAATTCACCAGCAGATGGTTCTAATGCTTTAAAAGTTGGTTCAATATGATTTTCGTGTGCCAATGTTGCGATATTTTTGAAATTAGTCTGCCAGAATCGAGCTAACAAGCCGTCTGACAAACCATATTTTTTTGCACGGCGCAACGCTTCAACACTGTCAGCTTGTTGTTCCACCTCTAATTCTAACTTTAATAAATGACCCAGTTGGTAGAAAAAGAATTCGTCAATATTAGTTAATTCAGCTAATTCATCAATTTCATAACCACGCTTAATCGCTTCAACTAGGAGCAACACGCGATTGTCTTCTGGATGAATTAATTGTTGAATCAACGCATCATCCGAACTATGGCTCATATTGGTTGGTGAAAAACTCGCGTTATTAAAGTGGGCTGAACGAATGGCTTTTTCAAGTGCTTCGATAAATGTACGCCCAAAACCAATTGTCGATCCAACAGATTTTTGAATACTATTGAGTTGACGATTAACTGAAACGCCTGCTTGCTCTAATTCACCGAAGGGAAAAATTGGTAATTTGACAGTGACGTGATCCATCATCGGTTCCATCATTGCCATTTTTTTGCCAAAATCATGGGATAAAACAATTTCTTCAAGGGCAACACCCATCGCCAAATTGATTGCAACCAACATGACAGGATAACCTGTAACCAGCGCCATACGACTAGCCATTTGATCAATATATGGTGATATCTTGATAATATAGATGGTATTCGTCAAATCATCAACTGCAAATTGAACATGCAATACACCTCTTAGGTCTAATAAATCAGCAACCTGAAAGGCATAAAATCTCATTTTTTCTAAAATTTGATCTGAAAGTGTTAGTGTCGGCGATACACTCAAGGAGTCAGCAGTATGGATTCCTATTGGATCCATGTCCTCGCTAGCACCGATTTGCATTTTATTGCCTCGAAAATCTCGCAATACTTCAAGACTGACTTCTTTCATACCGTTAATAGCTCTGGAAATCACGATTTCTTGTGTCATCGACTGACTTTTAGCACTATTTACAGCTGTTTCAAATTCGTCTAATCGTTCAACAATTTGACGCGTATTTGCCTGATTTGGGTGCAAAGCCCGCACCATTAAAGGTAACTTAATTTCACGTAATAGTTCATTAGCATCTTCTTGCGCCTTAGCAACATGGTTCGTAATAACCGGTAATCCAGCATCAGCCATCATACTTGTCAAAACAGCCACGTTGTTAACACGCAATAGCATGTCAATGGTTAATCCTAGCGTTTGCGGTACCGGACCATCGCCGTGTGACCATGCCTGAACCGTTTGCGACCACAAACGTAACGCACGTTCACCACCAAATAGTGGTAAAACAGTATCGATTTGATACTGTTTAATAACAGCCTTAATATTTTCAACCGTTAGTGGTTGCCAAATAGCCGTTGCTGCTAAACTTTCCAACGATAATGAGTAAGGGTTCTCGTCAATCAAGTAGACATTAACACCATGACCACGAAGTTCAGGCATCACTTGATAAATGGCTGCATCGTATTCTGCTTCACGACCAAAATCGTTAGCACCTGCGCCGATAAATAATACATTGTTAGCTGTGATGTTCGACATAGTCCTCTACCGTTTCAAAAAAATCTGCAAAAACTGCTGTAGCTTCTAGTGGTCCTGGCGCAGCATCAGGGAAAAACTGTACACTAAAAGCCGGATATTCACGATGCCGCAGGCCTTGCACAGCACCATCTACCAAATCCCGATAAGTGACAAATAACTTTTTGCGATCAATTGAGTCATTGTCAACAGCATAACCTTGCCCTTGCATGGCAAAGAAAATCTGTCTCGAAATAATTTCTTGTATTGGATGATTCATACCATGATGTTCCGACGATAGCGGTGCTAAAGTAGCGTCATTGGCTAGTGCAAATAACTCATGCCCTAATCCAATACCTAATAATGGCGCCTTCGTTTGCAAAACACGAATTAATGTTAAGACACTATCTGGTAATGAACGTGGGTCACCAGGTCCTGTCGACAGAATGATCCCGTCAGGATCCAACGTGAGTACCTCATCTACACTTGTTGTGTAAGGTAATACGGAAACATTGGCATCATAATCGCCTAACATTCGCAATATACCATGTTTTAATCCAAAATCAATGACAACAATATGCCGTCCGCGCCCCGGATTAGCATAAGGCTTTAGTGTTGCCGTATTTTGCACCTGCTTGTTCGTCAAGACCGTGGCAACTAATTGATCAACAGCATGATCGTCCGCAAAATCAACGATTGTAGCCTTTTGTGGGCCAGTTTCTCGCAAATGACGAATCAATTTGCGGGTATCTACTTGATACAATCCGGGCACGTTATGTTGCTTCAAAAAACGGTCTAAATTCATACGCCGTTGTCGATTAACTGAAACTTCTGCCAAATCGTGCACAATCATTCCCCTGATGGCGGGCTTGACAGACTCATAAGCTTCAGCATGAATCCCTGCCGCACCAATAACAGGCATAGCAAATACAATCATTTGCCCATCATATATTGGATCTGTAATAATTTCTTGATAACCGGTCATGGCAGTATGAAAGATGATTTCACCAAACGTAGTAGCAGGCGCACCAAAACCAAGACCTTCAAAAACAGTCCCGTCTTCTAAGATTAAATGTCTTTTCATAAATACCACACTCCAAAGTTATCATGGCTACACATCAAGATAACCAACAAATTTTGATTTAGTGAACAATTTCCACGGCGTCTTTGCCATCAATTTCCTGTACAAATACCTTGATTTTTTCGTTCTGAGCTGTTGGAATATTTTTCCCAACAAAATCGGCTCGAATTGGCAATTCTCGGTGACCACGATCCACTAAAACAGCTAAAGCAATTGTTTTCGGACGACCAATATGAATTAAAGCGTCCAATGCTGCACGAATTGTTCGACCAGTAAACAGTACATCATCAATCAACACAATATTTTTTTCAGAAATGTTTAATCGTTCAGCTTGATTTAGTCCCAAGTCATCATGATGATCTGGAATATCATCACGAAAATTAGTAATATCAATCGCCATCACCGGAATACGCACACCTTCGAGTTGTTCTAGTCGATCAGCGATACGATGTGCCAAAAACTCACCACGCGTTTTAATACCAACCAAAACGAGGTCTTCTCCACCTTTGTTACGCTCAATAATTTCATACGTAATACGAGTTAGCGCTCTTTGCAAAGAGGCATTATCTAAAACTTCTTTATTTGCCATTGTTTTCATCCTTTCGAATAATAGGTGTTAGTGTTACTAACGCTTGATCAAAATAATCTGGGAGTACACTATCAAACGTTAACTGTTCACCTGTCGTTGGCTGCGTTAATGACAAAGTCTTTGCATGTAATAACTGACCATTCAGTGAAACATTTGGTAACTTTTGTGCGTTCCCATAGACCGGATCACCGACAATAGGGTGCCCAATATAAGTCATGTGAACACGAATTTGATGTGTACGTCCGGTTTCTAAACGAACTTTTAGCAATGTATAGCCGACAAACCGTTTTAAAACTTGGAAATGTGTAATTGCTTCCCTGCCGCCTTCAGTAACAGCCTGCTTTTTACGATTAACTTTATGACGTGCCAGCGGTGCCGAAATGGTGCCAGTATCTTCCTGAAATTCGCCGCGAACTAAGGCAATATAGATCCGTTGATTTTTATGCGCCTTTAATTGTGCGGACAATGCTTGATGGGCGCTATCATTTTTAGCAGCCATCAATAATCCACTAGTGTCACGATCAATACGATGTACAATACCTGGTCGAAATTCACCATTAATAGTAGACAGTGGCGAATGATACATTAGAGCATTCACCAAGGTACCGCTTGTATGACCAGCAGCCGGATGCACGACCATGCCCTGTGGTTTATTAACGACTAACAAATCATCATCTTCATATACAATATCAAGCGGTATATTTTCAGCCAAAATTTCAGTGTCTTTAATTTCTGGCGGCGTAATCGTGACAACATCACCTGAAGATACTTTGTAAGATCTCTTCACCTGTGTGCCGTTGACTAAAACATTGCCTTCTAAAAGCCAATCTGACAATGTTGTTCTAGAATACGGTAACGTCTCTTTTGCCAAAACGGCATCAATACGTCCAACCTGATCAACAATGTTAATCGTTATGTTATCTGCCATTCGTATCTTTATATCCTTTAATTTGCTCCGCGACATTGCGACTTAATAGGTATTTTCTTTTACGGTCTGCACGTTCAAAAGACAAAATACGTCCCTTTATTTGCCAATTATCAATGTCTTCTAACTTAACTTTTTCGTATTCAGCCATTAAGATACGCCCCAAGAAAATTTGCGAGCCGGCCAAATAAACGCGCCTTCGAATAATCATTAGCAGTCCCACTACGAGGACAACTAAAATGCTAACAATGGGTAGAACATCCAGTTTGAAGCCAATTTCATTCCAAATAATGAAACTCAACATCAAAAATACACCCCACCATAACCAACTCATGAGGCCAACAGAATCAATTGGCTGAAAATAACCGCGTTTTGGTACCATGTGAAACTCTTTTCTATAAACGTATTCGTAACCTATTTTACCAGATTTTTGATATTAAAAGAATGATGACAAATAAAAGTTGCTTTCCAATATCAAGGTATGATATTTCAGAAACCTGATTTCTGTTATAATGATTGCTATAAACCATTTCAGGGGATCTTAGACATGATGACACTTTATGTTGACGCAGCGCGAAACGTCCACAATGGGCAATCAGCAGTTGGAGCGGTTTTAATCGTCAACAAGCACCAGCAACAACTCAAAAACGACTTACCTCAAAGTGCTGATAACCATGAAGCCGAGTTCATGGGACTTATCTGGGGCATCAAACAGTTACCAATGGTTGATAATTTACAGATTTATACCGATTCAAAAATTGTCGCTGACGCTATTCAAAAAAAATATGCCAAACACTACCAATCTTATGTCGATCGAATTATAAGCCTATTATCTGAATTCCCTTTGGTCTTAATTAGTTGGATACCCGAAAAACAAAATCATGGTGCACATCAGCTCGCAATGCAGGCGTTAAAAAAAACGAACCGCTAATCGGTTCGTTTTTTACTTACTATAATGTTTAAATCGTTCATCGTCACCAACGAAATCTTTGTTAGCGGCTGGTGCTTCAATAGATCCCAACACTAATTGTGCACGTAAACGCCATGTACTTGGAACGTCAAAAGCTTCGGCAACTTCTTCGTCAATCAACGGATTATAATGCTGTAAAGAAGCACCTAAACCAGCTTCTGTTAATGCTAACCAAGTAGCGTATTCCGCAATACCATGCCCTTGTTCAGACCAATCCTGAAAGTTTTCTGCGTATAATGGTACATTTTCTTCAAAAGACTTAACGATTGCAGTATCTGTGAAAAATAATACGGTTCCGAATCCAGCCTTAAAGCTTTCATTAATTTTGGCTAAAGTTGCTTGATAGGCCGTTTCATCGGGTACTTCTTGTTTTAAACGCTTAGCAACAATATCCCATAGCTTTTCATGAGCATCACCCGTCAACACAATACTACGTACTGTTTGGTTATTGAAGGCAGTCGGTGCATAACGAACTGCTGATTTTACCAGTTCAAATAATGCTTCTGGTGTTTGCTGAACATTTTGACCCAGTGCGTAAATTGTTCGGCGTTGCTGTTGTAATTCTGTAAATGATGTCATGTGTTGACCCCTTATCAAATTAGTATACTCTTATTATATCCGCTTATTTTAAGTAAGTAAATAGCAAAACAGTTTTTTTAAATTTTAAAAGTGCTACACGTATCAAAACGTGTAGCACTTTTATGGTTAATCATCATGCCAAAATGAGTTGATAAGCCCATCGTTCGCCATTAATTTCTTTTCCCTCATTAATGAAAATAGTACCTCTTTTTTCAAAGCCATTGCCAGTAATAACTGACTGCATCGGATGATTTTCTGGATGCGTATCAATTCTCACATCGAATTGTTTTTTGTCATAGCATAACGTCAAAATAGCTGTCATAAAACGTTGCGCTAACTTTTGCCCACGAAAACCATCTGAGATAGCAAAGCGATGAACGCTGATATACTCATCAGTGTCAGATACCCACTGACCTTCTGTGATTGCTTCATATACTGGATCTGCCCCTGCAATTAATGCTGTGTACCCAGCTACTTTACTACCCACAACCAATACATAGCCGCGATTTAATGCGATATCTGTTGCAACGGTTTCTTCATTGGGATAGCCAGATTGCCATTGTGGCAAACCTTGTGCTTTGAGAAAATGACGTGCACCGTCAATAATAGTTGTAATCTCTTTTAAATCCGTTTTGATGGCCGGACGCATGTAAACTGTTGTCATAGTCATATCCTTTTAGTTATAATTATTCCATTTTATCATAACTTCCACAGATAAAACTAACCTATTCTGGTGGCACTATTATTTGCACAATATGACGATAACCGCGCCATGGCATCGGTGAGCATTGCCATTGAGGCTGCATAACTCAAGCGAATATAGCCTTCACCACCAGGACCAAAACCCGATCCAGGTACTACTGCTAATTTTTCTTGATCGACTAAATCATAGGCAAAAGCAACATCGTCTTGATTCAAATTTTCAGGAATTTTAGCGAAAATGTAGAAAGCACCGCTTGGTGTCGCCATTTCAAAACCAAGTGCCGTCATTTTAGAGACCAACAAATCACGCCGTTCACGGTAAGCATTTTTCATTTTTTCGGTATCACTTGCACTCAAATTACTATCAAATGCTTCCGTTGCAGCTGCCATAGCTGGATTGGATGGTGTCATGATAATAAAACTATGGACCATATTGACTGGAGTGATTAGTGCAGCCGGTCCAGCAATAATGCCAATCCGATAGCCCGTCATTGCGTGAGATTTTGACACGCCATTAATCAATAACGTTTGATCAGGTAAAAATGTTGCCATTGAAACATGCTGATCATCATAGCGCAGTTCACTATAAATTTCATCTGAGATGACCAATACGTCTGTACCACGCAAAACATCAGCAAGATCCGACAATGCTTCTGCAGAATAAGTCACGCCTGTGGGATTTGAAGGATTAGTTAAAATAAGCGCCTTTACATGCGTATGATTCGCCAAAATAGCGCGTAGATGATCAGGTGTTAATATAAAATTATCCTGCGATATATCAACTAGAAGCGGATTACCTTTGTTGAGCCTTGTCATAGCAGCATAGACGGGATAAGCTGGCGTCGGAATAATAACTTCATCATTTTCATCTAAAATAGCAGACAAAATGGCATACAGTCCTTCTGTAGCACCAATTGTTGTTAAAATTTCAATGTCAGCGTCATAATGAAGATCATATCGATCAGCTAAAAAATGACTAGCCGCCTGACGCAGCTGTTTTGTCCCAGCAGATACAGAATAATGAGAATCATCTGCCAAAATAGCTGCCACCGCGGCTTGCTTGATGTGCTCTGGCACTGAAAAATCTGGTTCACCAATCGTCAGCTTCAGAATATTTGGTAAATCGCTCACTTTTTCATCAAACGCATGAATTGGACTTGGCTTGACATCTGAAAGCACGCTGGCAAATAGGTTGTTAGCTTCAATATTTTTTTCAATCATTAACATTATCCTCATTTCATTATTAATTTATTTTAACAATGAGATGATAGCACGTCATGACAACTATGAACAAAAATAAAAACAACGATTATACATTGTGCACAATCGTGGCTTTTTTACTTCACACGTTTACCCCAGTATTGGAAATAGTCAACGCGTAAAGCACCATTATATAACTTGCGACGCTTGGTTGCCTTCTCGCCGTAACTTTGTTCAAATTCAAGATCACTAGTCAAAATATACTTGCTCCAACTTGGTAATTGGCGATAAACATCACCCATTTGTTGATATAGTTCTCGAGCAGCATCTAATTCTCCCAAACGTTCGCCATAAGGCGGATTGGCAACTAAAACGCCATTAATTTTGTCAGTTGTCCAATCCTTAGCGGCTAATTGTTTGAACGTAATGTCATGCCCAAGTCCAGCATGCTTCGCGTTTTCAGTGGCAATTGCCACCATGTTTTCATCAATGTCAAAACCTTCAATATCTAGCGTTCTGTCGTAATCTGCCTGTGCTTCGGCATCATCACGTACACTATCTGACAGAGACTTATCAAACCAATCCATTTGCTCGACGTCAAAATCACGAATTAATCCCGGAGCAATATTGCGTCCAATCAATGCAGCTTCAATTGCAATTGTACCTGACCCAGTAGTTGGATCAACAAATGGTCGATCTGGGTGCCAATTAGTCAACAAAACTAATGCAGCAGCAAAGTTTTCTTTTAGTGGGGCGCCACCCTTATTCACACGATATCCTCGCTTGAATAATGATTCACCAGTCGTATCCAACGTCACAATCACATGATCTTTGTCAATCATCACTTCTAATTGTGCAAAATAGCCATTTTCAGGTAAACGTGTTCTGATGTGGTAAGCATCCTGCAAACGATTCACAATCGCCTTTTTAGTGATAGCCTGCACATCTGGTACACTAAATAACTCTGATTTTTTTGAACGACCTGCCACAGGAAACTCAGAATCATAATTGAGATAGTCTTCCCAAGGCAATGCTTTAACATTTTCAAATAAATCGTCAAATGTCTTGGCATCAAATTCACCCACGATAATTTTAATCCGATCCGCGGTACGTAACCAGATATTGGTATTTAAAATATCACGCTGCGTGCCATCAAACCTGACACGATAATTCTCCACTTGGTGATCATACCCCAAACGTTCTAATTCTTTACCAACCAGTGATTCTAGACCAGCGGCTGCAGTCGCCATTAAATGATATGTTTTTTCCATGATTTTCCTTTATAATGAATTTATGAAATTATCAGACTTAGAAGATTTAACACGCTATATGTCACCAAAAACGCGCTTATTATGGGAAAGCGATGCTAATCGTTATCCCATCACAACATTAGCTTACGCCGATGATACGCATCATGAGGTGTTATTTATTTTGGGTAGTAAGTCCATGACTTTAGGACAACTATTTTCACGTTTAAAAGATTCGTCATTTCGTACTACTTTATTAGCACCAAATAAACAACCGATATTTGGTTTTCACTTGGATGACCAGTATCAAATCATTTTTAAATAACTAATCAATAAAATTAGTGTATGTGACACCACGACGCCTTTGTTTTGCGACTTCAGCCGCCTGAGGCGTCGTGATATTGTCACGTTGCCAATTAGTCAATATGGTCTCAATATAACGCAAACTCCGCGCATTGTTTGCGACGGCTTCTTGAATAGCAAGCATCATCATCACTGGCTCGAAATGATCTTGGTCAAACCAATGACTAATCGTCTGCATTTCCATTGGTGATAGTGGCCTACCAAACTCCGACTCCAGTGTCTGCATGATTTGTCGGCGGGTGCTTTTACCATCTGATAGCAATTCACTGTGTTCAACAATTGTGCCGCCCAATAACTTATCAAATAGCGGCGTAAAATCGTAGACTTCAGTTTTAATAGCGCCACCTTTTACTTGCATCAATTCGCGCTTAATCAAACTTTGTAAACGTTGAATCACTACTTTTTCAGTGGTGTGCATGATCTGCGCCACAGCAGCGGGTGTTGCCTGATCGCCACGATCTTGAATTCTCTGAACTTGAAAGTACAGCACGAGATCGTCATTATCCAGCCCAATGTCTTGATAATGTAGCAATAACTCATTGCTAATGCTGCTGTTACCAGCTTGAATATACTGTTGTAGTCTTTGCTCTAACGTCATATTCCCTCTGTTTTAAAAACGTCCAAGATATTCTTGGACGTTTCTTTTTCAACAATAGTGTACCATAATTATACACTATCGAAATCATCTTTTATGGTCTCAGACGATTTGTCATACGTGGGAAAGGAATTGCTTCACGAATATGTTCCTCACCGGTAACAAATGTGACCATACGTTCCAGCCCAAGTCCAAAACCAGAATGTGGAACCGAACCATAGCGACGCAAATCCAAATACCATTCATATTCAGACATATCTAGTCCTTGTTCTTCAATGCGAGCTTTTAATGTGTCGTAGTCATCTTCACGTTCAGAGCCACCAATAATTTCACCATATCCTTCAGGTGCTAACAAATCAGCAGAAATCACCACATCATCACGCGTTGGGTGCTTTTTCATATAAAACGCTTTAATTGCTTTTGGATAATTAATGATGAACACTGGTTTAGCAAAATGATTGGCCAAAAATGTTTCTTCAGGTGAACCAAAATCAACACCCCACTCAACATCAAAGCCATTATCTTGCAAAAGCTTAATTGCGTCATCGTAACTTACACGAGGATAAGGTAGTTGCGTATAGGAACGCAAAACGTCCTTATCACGTTCAAGAATATCCAATTCTTGCTCATTTCTCTCAAGTACTTTTGAAATCAAGAAAGCAATATACCGTTCTTGGAATACCAAACTTTCTTCTTGGTGCATAAACGCCATTTCTGGCTCAATCATCCAAAACTCAGTCAAATGACGACGTGTTTTTGACTTTTCTGCTCGAAAAGCTGGACCAAAAGTAAAGACCTTACCAAATGCCATTGCGCCAGCTTCCGCATACAATTGACCAGTTTGTGCCAAAAAGGCTGATTCACCAAAGTAATCTGTCTCAAATAATTCAGTTGTCCCTTCGGCAGCAGAACCTGTCAAAAATGGCGCATCTAATTTTGTAAACCCTTCTTGATTCATGAATTCATAAGAAGCCGCAATCAAAGTATTGCGTATTTTTAACGTTGCGAATGGCTTTAAATGACGCAAGTACAGGTGCCGTTCATCAAACAGAAAATCCGTACCATGCTCTTTTGGCGTAATCGGATAATCATGACTTTCACCGATCACTTCAAGATCAGAAACAGCCATTTCATAGCCAAATGACGACCGTGAATCTTCATGAATTTCTCCAATCACGTACAGGCTTGTTTCTTGCTTTAAGCTCTTTGCTGTTTCAAAAACAATTTCTGATACATCTGCTTTTGCAACAACACCTTGGAAAAAAGCGGTTCCATCACGCAGTTGCAAAAATGCAATTTTGCCGCTACCTCTTTTTTGGCGCAACCAAGCCCCGATTTTAACGGTCTTGCCAACATAGTTTTTGGCATCAATAATTTGAATTGTTGGAATTTTTTCAGTCATCTGTCTCTTATGCTTTCATATATTTTTTAAAGAAATCGCTTAATCTCTTTATTGCTTCATCCAAAGTGGCTTGGTCTTTAGCATAACTTAAACGGAAATATCCAGGCATACCAAATCCTTCTCCAGCGGGCACCGCAACGTGTGCCTCTTGCAAAATTTTGGTAGATAATTCGGTCGTATTAGCAACACCAACAGCCAATAAGGCTTGTGCGTCAACCTTTGGAAACAGATAAAACGCGCCTTGGGGTTTCACATCAACATGCAGACCTGGCACACGATTCAGCTCGTCAAATGTTTTATTTAATCTGCCTTCAAATGCCTGTCGCATTGTTTCAACTGTTGTTTGATCGCCATTGAGTGCTTCAATAGCAGCATATTGTGCAGCCACCGTGGGGTTTGATGTCAAATGCCCAAGCAATTTATTCATCGCTTGAATAATTTTAGGTTGCGCAATTGTCCAACCAATTCGCCACCCCGTCATTGCATATGCTTTTGAAACACCATCAACAATAATCATATTGGTTTTGTTAATATCGGCTAATTGAAGCCCGGAGGTAAATGTTACACCGTTATATACTAATTGACCATATATCTCATCTAGAATAATGAATACATCATTTTTTGAACCCCAATCAAGAATATGTTGAATTTCTTCGCGAGAATAAACTTGTCCAGTTGGATTAGTTGGTGAGTTGATAATGACTGCCTTGATTGGTTCAGAAACATTCATCAAATCTGATACCGTTAACTTTAATGCATCATTTTTAGAATGTACTTCTAATAATTTGCCACCAGCTAATTTGACTTGTTCAACATAACTCACCCATTCTGGTGCTGCTGTTACCACAACATCCCCAGGATTAAGCAAAGTTTGCATCAATACGTACAGTGATAACTTTGCACCAGTGGTAATCGTCACATTATCAGTCCCAATCCGCACCTGATAACGCGCATATATGCGCTCCGTAACAGCTTGCTTTAGTGCAAGTAAACCACTTGATGGCGTGTAAAAACTTGTTTTTTCAGCTTTTATGGCGGCTATTGCTGCTTCAGCAATATTTTCAGGTGTTTGAAAGTCTGGTTCGCCAACACCTAGATTAATGACATCAATACCTTGTGACTGCATTTCTTTTGCCAAAGCATTCATTGACAATGTTGGTGAGGCGGTAATAGCTGTTACTCTATCTGATAAATTCATTTAATCATCCTTAATTACATGCCCGATATGGCGCGATATACCTTACCTGTTTTAAAATCTAGGGTTAGGTAATTGAGTTTATTATTTTGTGCTTTGTAACTAATTTCCCAAACTAAAACGTTTTTGTAGCGGCTAATATTAGCGCTGTATAACTTTTTAGGGTGATAGGTTTTAAGTAAAAGTGATCGTAATTGGGCATTTGACATGCCTTCAGAACGACTGTATGTTTTCACTTTGTTATCTTGCACAATGGCAACTTTTTTTGTCCCATTTGCAGTTTCACCAGAAGCGGCATAGGTCGTACGGTCTCGATAATCAACTGACACTTGCGTTACGGTAACAATGTCTGATTTCTGACGAACAATTTTTTCAATTCTTGTTTCCGCTTCCCGCATGGGTGACAGCGACAAATAAAAATAGCCTAGTGTCAAAGTCCCCAGCACAATAGCAGCACCAATAATTAGAAACCAAACTCGTGCCCAATGAATGCGAGTTCGGCGGCGACGCTGGCGGATTCGAATGTCGTCCTTAAATTGCATCATGATGTTACTCCTTTATGCACATACACTTATATTGTACCAAATAAACGTCTCCCCTGACTGTGAAAATTAACGCTGATTAAAAAGTTCATAGTATTGTGCCACTAAATCATGCTCAACATTAAATGGCACTATTGCGAGCTGTTGTTTGAATCGATTACGTTGCATGGCATTTAATTGTGTTACTAGCATAGCCGATTGGTGCCGTTGCATTTGGTTTAATACGGATGCAAGTCTTGCAACTGGCTGCCATACGTCACGCTCAGGCACGATCACAATCGCTGGTAACTCTTGATCACGTTGCCACATCGTCCCAAAAATTTTTGGCGTTACAATCACAATGTTTTGACGATTTGTTCGACTTTGACGTTGGATTTTTTCTAAAGAACCAGTGACGCCTTCCGCTACAATATTATAATTCGTTGTCACCGCATATTTTATTTTTTGATACCAGTGGTTCACACGTTCCTCATTAGGCACGATGACCATAATTTCACCAACATCCTCTTGGGTCATAGCCTGCAAATGCAGAATGGGCGACTTTTTTTGTAATTGTACCAATTGGACCGGTTTGCGATCATCATGAACAAAATCTCGCTCAATGGTCCAAGTATCTGGTACATCACGCAAAAAATCCGTCACACCAGCTGGCAAAAATTCACTAACTACTAATAATTTTCGAATATGTGCAACAATTTTTTTGTGGTAAATAGCGCGTTCTAACACATCGAAACTCAAAATGATCTGTGACTGGCCATTTTCAGAAATCTGCTCGTTCCCACTCACCACATCGTCTTGCGTTTGAAGCCTGATAATTTTATTGAGCTGATTTTCAAGCAACTGAAATTCTTTCGGTAAATGAGCTTCTGTAAGCGACAACAGTTGGTTAATATGAGAAATCACCAAGGCTAAACGTTCAGTACGTTTCAAATTAGTCCTAGTACTGTCTAATTGTGTCAACTGTTTCAAAATTTTGAGTGCTTCACTCGTACTTTGCCTAATAAACAATCGCTGTTTATGCGTCAATCCGGTAACTTCTTGATGCGCAATACCCTTTAAATCATTTTTTAGTGCTGTCACATTAAATGACACATGAAAATACTGCCGCAAATCGTCAACAAATTGCGCTGGGGTTTCCATGACAACTAATGGCCATTTTTGAATTTGCCTTTTTTGACGTAATGATTGATCCTGCGTGAAAAAAGTTTGAAAATTCATAATCAACACATTAGCATTATCCGCATTTTGACGTGCTCTTTTGAAAAATTCTGATTGCTCATCGCCACGAATTTCTTGAATGATATCTAAATTGTGCAAGCCAATACTAATTTCTTGCAATAATCCAGTTTTCGTTTGAGTCAACCAGACCAACAACCGTGCTTTAGCAAATTGTACTTGTGATGAATCGTGAACGGCTAACGTTTTAATGAAACGTGACAAATCAATATAAGCAGAAGGATCATACAATATTGCACTACTAAATGGCACATCAAACAGAGATGATAACTTTTCTAACAAGGCTAATTGTTGCATTTGTAAACTATCATCATTTGTGAGTAACACAGTGTTTTGTTGGCTTAAAATGACCGGAATTAAATAAGCAATTGTTTTGCCCATCCGTGGCGCTGTCAAAACCGTCAATAGACCATCAGAGCGTTTTGTTAAAAAACGATGGGTTCGATCCATTAGAAATTCTTGCGCTTCATTTTGAGTTAACCATTCACCAAATAAGGCGCGCTTTTCGGCCACAGTTGCAGGATACTCAATCGGTTCGATATCTTTAAGGTTTGCAGAGGAAACCTGTTGATTAATTTGCAACGCCACCTTGTCTTGAACATCAAATGGCTTGGTACTTTTAGAACGAACCAACTTTAAAAACTGCTGGGTTTGCCTTAAAAGTGGCCAATCGCCAGTTTGTAATTGTTGCAATACCACAGACGGCAACTGTTCAGCACGGCGCCACATTTCTAAGAAAAGTAAAGCAGTCGCATGCGCATCAGCGTTGGCGCGATGGGCATTTACTAAATTGATATCCAAATACGTTGTCAAATCTAACAGTCGATATCCCGGTGCAGTTGGCAACAAAATTTGCGCCAACTGTACAGTGTCAATTGCTGGAATTTGTAAAACGGGAAATCCAGTTCTTTCAAATTCATCATTCAAGTAGGGATAGTCAAAATTAATATTGTGCGCAATAATCACGGCATCTGACAGTAAGCTCTGCAACATTGGCGCAATTTCATCAAAATATGGCGCATGTTGTACATCTTTTTGGCTAATGTGTGTCAATTGTTGAATTTGCCGATCAATCAACTGACCTGGATTTACAAAAGACTCAAAATGGTCAACAATCTTTCGTTGCCGAATAAATGTCATACCAATTTGAATAATGCGCCCGCCCTTTGCCACACTTTGTCCTGTGGTTTCAAGATCTAAAACCACAAATGTATTGTTGGCGTTCATAAAAATACCTTTCTTCGGTGTGCTCATCAGCACTTTATATTTTGAATGGCGCTGTTTACTGCATGCATTACACGCACTAAACAACGTCATTCTCTTTATATTTTACACTAAATGGCCTCGTGCGGTACAATAGTAAGGAACATCTGGAGGAAATTATGTTAAGTCAAATGAATGGCGTTGGCAAGTCCCACGCAAAAGCGATTTTGATTGGCGAACATGCCGTTGTTTATGGTGAACCTGCGATTGCAATCCCTTTGCCAAATATGACTGTTACAGCCACTCTACGTCCTGCATTTCGTGGTCAAACGATTGATGGGGCTGAATTTCACGGCGATTTAAGTGAGTTAGGGGCCAATGTCGAGGGGGCTCGGCAACTGCTATTACGTCTTTTAGACAAATTCGATATGAGCACGACGCCCTTTCACCTAGCTATCGATTCAAACGTCCCTCAGGAACGCGGATTTGGTGCTTCGGCTGCTTTAGCAACAGCGATTACAAAAGCCTTTTTTGATTATTTTGATACGGATTTGAGCGAGGAAGAGTTAGCCTACTTTACCAATATCGAAGAAGTGATTTCACACGGCTCACCGTCTGGATTAGATACGACGACAGTTAATGCCGATAATCCCGTTTGGTTTATTAAAAATAAAGGTATGTCTACTTTTGGTATGAATTTAACAGGTACACTGGTGTTAGCTGATACTGGTATTCACGGACAAACAGTCCATGCTATCAGTATTGTCAAAGAATTTTTGTTGACAGATCATGATCGTGCTTGGGCATCAATCACACATCTTGGACAAATTGCCGAAAAAATTCGGCTTGATATTTCTGAAAATAATCCTGAACATCTCGGTATGATGTTCACTGCCGCACATCATGAACTGCAATCATTGGGCATTTCTCACCCCAAATTAGATAAACTGGTAAACGCTGCAACGCACGCTGGCGCACTTGGCGCTAAACTGACAGGTGCTGGCATCGGTGGTGCTATGTTTGCCTTAGCCAAAAACAACAATGATGCGATTACTATTGCTAATGCGCTAACAAAAGCTGGCGCTCAAAATACATGGATTCAACCTTTATGACAGCTACTGCCCACACCAATATTGCCCTCATTAAATACTGGGGGAAAAAAGATTCATTTCTTAATTTACCAACTACCAGTTCTCTCTCATTAACACTTGATCGTTTTTACACGACGACTAGTGTTTCAACCAGTGAAACTGGCACAGATACATTTGTATTAAACGAACAAATTTGTGACGCTACGCGCGTGCACACGTTTTTAAACATATTACGAACTCAATTAGGTGATTTTCCACCTTTAAATGTTTCATCTGACAATCATGTGCCGACAAGTGCCGGTCTGGCATCTTCTGCTTCAGCATTTGCGGCTTTGACTGGTGAGGTTGCTGCCTATTTAGGGCTTGATTTACCTAAAGAAACACTTTCACGATTAGCAAGACGTGGGTCTGGATCCGCTAGCCGTTCTTTTTTTGGTCACTTTGCTGTTTGGCATGAAGGCGTAGACGATGACTCATCTTTTGCTGAAAGTTTGCACGCACCTGATATGCCGATTGCCCTCATTGTTGCAGAAGTATCTGGTCAGAGTAAAAAAGTTGGTTCGTCTGAAGGCATGATGCGCGCAATGACTTCACCCAATTATGATGATTGGATCAAGCAGTCTGCAAATCAATTTGATGATATGATTGCTGCTGTGGCAAATGCGGATATCGAAAAAATAGGTGCCATTGCTGAAAACAATGCGTTGGCTATGCACGCGCTCAATTTGACCGCCGCCCGCCAGCCATTCACCTATTTTACAGATGAAACACAATTGATTTTGTCCTTAATCAAAGACATGCGACGTCAAGGTATACTGGCCTATGCAACACTAGACGCCGGTCCAAACGTCAAAATCGTCACGACGAAAGCCCAAGCACCTGAAATTGTGGCAGCGCTTCACGATCATTTACCCCAACTCAAACTAGACGTTGCAGTTAGTGGACCTGGTATTACTTATGACTAAAATATTTGTTCCTGGAAAATTATTTTTAGCTGGCGAATATGCAATTACACAGCCTGGTAATTTAGCACTAATTGTTGCTGTCGAGACTGGACTGACAATTACAATCAAGACGACAAACGACAGCTCAATCATAACCTCAAATATTATAGAAACCCCGCTTGTTTTTGATATTGATCATTTATCTCATGATGATCATGATGAGTGGCGTTTTGTACGTGCCGCCATTCAGATTATGCACGATTATGTTTATCTCAATGATTTGCTTGCAGACTTTAATAACGTCCATATAACGATTTCGAGCGACCTCAATAGTGCAACCGGAAAACTAGGACTCGGTTCATCTGCAGCAGTCACTGTTGCAGTTGTTAAAGCCATCACCCAACATTTCCATCTAAAATTGGATCTTCTCACACAATTTAAATTAGCAGCACTCGCACATCTGCATGTTCAACAAAATGGCTCACTAGGTGATGTTGCTGCGATTACTTTTGGTGGCGCTATTGCTTACACAAGCCCAGATTTATCGTCATTGAACGTCAATAATCACCAATGGCTGAACCCCACTTTTGTCGACAAATCATGGCCGCTATTAAGCATCACCCCACTACCTTGGCCAACTGATTGGCAACTGGTTTTAGGCGCAACACATGAAAGCGCAGATACAGCTAAAGCAGTTGCTGATAGCACCCTTGATTCACATTTTTTAAAAACAAGTCAAACAATTGTGCAACAAGTCATCGTTAACTTAATACAGCAAAATTATCATGAATTTGCCAAAGGGTTACATGACAACCAAGACTTGCTCACCCGCACATTACCTAACAGCTACATCACACCTAAATTAAGTTATTTACTCAGCACGCTAAATCAAACGGCTGGTAAAATTAGTGGCGCTGGCTTTGGTGACAATGGTTTTGCAGTCATTAACTCACCGTCAACTATTAATGATCAATGGTTAGCTGCGGGTATCGACGTCCACATGATGAACATTGCACCACAGAATAGAGGTTAATATGACTGAATCACCACAAGCACATAGAAAAGATGAACATTTATCCCTTGGTGTCAGTTTATGGCGTGATACGACGCCAAAAAAACAAATTGGTGCTTCCTTTGATGATATTCGTTGGTTACCAAACACTTTTCCTGAAATGAGCATTGAAGATGTTGATGTGACTGCTAATCTCTTTCAACATCAATTTAATTGGCCATTTTATATTGAAGCTATGACTGGTGGTTCTGCTCTGACTGGTCGTGTTAATGGACAGCTGGCTACTGTTAGCGCTAATACTGGTCTGGCAATGGCAGTTGGCTCCCAATCGATTGCACTTAAAGAGCCATCACAAGCAACAACATTTAAAATTGTTCGCCAACGCAATCCAGAAGGATTTATTTTTGCAAATTTAGGTGCTGATCACCCCATCGCACATGTTAGAGACGCGATTGACATGATTGACGCTAATGCCATTGAGATGCACGTTAACGTTGCACAAGAACTTGTTATGGCTGAGGGAGATCGCCAATTTAAATGGCTTGATAACTTAGCCGAAGTGATTGCCAAATCACCTGTTCCAGTCATTATTAAAGAAGTTGGCTTTGGGATGAGCGTTGCGTCTTATCAAACAATAGCACAACTCCACCCCGCCGCAATCAATGTTGGGGGCGCCAATGGCACAAACTTTGCGGTGATTGAACGTCGGCGTAATCGTAACGACGATTCGTTTAATATAGACAATTACGGACTTTCTACGGTTGAAAGTCTCATTTCAGCACAACTCGCACAAAATGCACTACCGCTGATAGCAACAGGTGGCATCTATAACGCCAATCATATTGTAACCAGTCTAATGCTTGGCGCCAATTTGGCCTCAAGTGCCGGTTTCATGCTACAAACTCTGATGGATCATGGCGAATTAGATTTGACCAAACAAATATTAGACTGGCAACAAGCATTACCACGCTTATTCACTTTATTGGGCGCAAAAAATATTGCTGAATTGCAACAAAATCAACCGCTCTACTCAGATAGTTTACAAAATTTTATCAGCCAACAAAAAAAGCGATCTTAAGATCGCTTTTTTTTACTGCATTGTATCACTGACCGGTTTCAATATGCGATTTAACTTAATTTTATACAGGGTAAATCCAATCAAAAATCCAAGTATCGTTGGCGTAATCCACCCAAAACCCATGTCTGCAAATGGCAACAAATTTTGATAAACACCAAAATGCAGTACTCCTTTGGCGTCATGATATCCGACCAACCCTTTGAACAATCCTGAAAATGGTGAATTGGCAATACCATCCATGATTGCTGGTATCATTGCAAAAATCATGGTTGATAAATAAACGACACTTGCATTATTAAACAATGGTGATAATAATCCCAACAAAATCAGCGTAATTGCGATTGGATATAAAAACATGAGGATTGGCACAGCCCAAGCAATAATATTATCTAATCCAAAATTTGCAGCCATGAACGAAAGTCCAATCGTCAAAATCAACCATTTTTTATAGCTAATCTTTGGAAAAATACGGTGAAAATCTTGCGCAAAACTTGCTGTTAATCCAATCGCTGTCGTCAAAACAGCTATTGTACCCATCACAGCCAAGAACGCACCCCCAAAAGAACCAAGATAATGATTGGTAATTTGCATCAAAGCAGTTGTACCATTTTCTGATAATTTAAAATGCGACAACGACGTAGCGCCTAGCAAAATTAAACCAATATACACAATCGCAATACCAGCAATTGCAATAAAACCGGTTTTTGCAGTAATTTGCGCGATCTGTCGACGACCACTAAATCCCATGGCTTCAATAGCACGAACGATCGTAATGCCAAATGCTAAGGCTGCAATGGCATCGAGCGTATTATACCCTTCAAGAAATGCCGACGAGAATGCCTTTGTTTGATAAGCAGCTTCAGCCGTATGCTTTAGAGTGCCCATGGGATTGAAAATCGCTAACAAAAAAATCAAAACCAACAAAATAACGAAAATGGGATTTAAATATTGACCAATATACTTCGTCAAATTTTGTTCACGCGATCCCAAGAAATAAACAATGCCAAAGAAAATTGCCGAGAATATCAATTGCACAATTGACTGCCAACTACTCGGAATCCAGTTAGCGAAACTTAATGAATACGCAACCGTTGCTGTACGCGGTGTGGCAATCATCGGTCCTAACGAAACATGGACAGCAACCAGGAAAAATATCGCAAATCCACGTCCCAAGGGCTTAGCCAAGTCATAAATACCTGATGCACGCGTTTGCGATAGCGAGATGAGTGCCATTAGCGGAATAACAGTTGCGCTAAGTAAAAAACCAATAGTGGCGGGCCCCCAATTTAGACCAACTAGTTGCCCTAAATGAACGGGAAAAATTAAGTTCCCTGCGCCAAAAAACATGCCGAAAATCAATGATGCTAATAATAAAGTCTTTTTAATATCTAATTTTGTTGTCATACGGTTCTCTCCATTACGTTCAAATGCTATTTGTGATTATGTGCTATTGTGCTTGACTCGATACAAGCCACCAACTGAATTTTCCATATGGTCATCCTCACTATTTTTTCCAATAAAAAAACCGCTAATTGTTATCAAAACAATTAACGGGCGAATTCTCGCGGTACCACCGTCGTTTAACTAGCAAAACTAAACTAGCTATCTCTATCTTAACTACGGGCGCAATGCCGATAGCCATACGATATAACGGTCGTGACCGATCAATGTCTCGTTATTCAAAACATTGATTCTCTCCAGAATTACTTTCCAATACCTTTAATGACGCTTTCCCATCAACTAGCGCTTTCTATATCATTAAAAAGTAATGTACTCTTTCTTTCATCGAAATCTTATTTTATATTATACAGAAATGATAAAATAATAACAATACTTACTTTATAATTCTTTATCAACCAATCAAATTCAATTTATCAAAATCAATAACGGCAATGACTGGCAAATTTCTGAAATAATTATTATAATCCATACCGTAACCAACCACAAATTCATTAGGCACTATCAGACCATAATAATCGACATCAAAATCAACTACACGCGCTTCACGTTTATCAGCCAAGGCAACAGTGGTAACAGTTTTAGCACCTTTGAGGGCGAAATAATCACTTAGCCATTGCATTGTACGCCCGGAATCAATAATGTCGTCTATGACAACCACATCACGTCCAGCTAAATCCATATTCACATCATGAACGACTTTAACCTGACCTGTAGAAGCAGATCCACTGTAACTTTTAACGTCAATGAAGTCAAAGTCCACATCAAGAGGCATTTTTCGCAACAGGTCTGTGGCGAAAATAACCCCACCTTTCAAAGCAGCGATAAAAACAGGCCGCTGTTCATTATCTTGAAACTTTTCTGTTAATTCATTGGCAACACGCTGAACTTGTGCCTGTATGTCGGTTTCCGTTAAAAGCACTTTTTTTATTGCTGGATGACTAATCAAGTTGTTCATGCTAAGCCTACTCTCTTAAAAATCTCGTTTACGTGACGCAAATGGTAGTGATAATCGAATGCATCATCAATTTGTGCAGGCGTTAAATTAGCTTGAATGGTCGGATCAGCGTCAACCAGATCACGGAACATGAGTTGCTCATCCCATGAACGTGCTGTTAGTGGCTGTACAGTATCATAAGCTTGCTCGCGTGACAATCCCGCATCAATTAAACTCAATAGTAACCTTTGCGAATAAATCAAGCCATACGTCCGGTCCATATTTTTACGCATTGTATCTGGGAAAACGCCAAGAGTGGTTAAGATACCAGTGTGGCGGTGCAGCATGTAATCAATCAGAGCCGTTGCATCAGCCAAAATAATACGTTCCGCAGATGAATGTGAAATATCACGCTCATGCCACAATGTCACATTTTCCAGCGCCGTTACTGCGTAACCACGCAATACGCGCGCTAATCCGGTAATATTCTCATCCCCGATCGGATTACGTTTATGTGGCATTGCCGAGGATCCCTTTTGACCCTTAGCAAAACCTTCTTCGACTTCATGAATTTCTGAACGTTGTAATGACCGGATTTCAGTAGCAAGCTCTTCCATTTGTGTGCCAATCAAAGCGATTGTCTGGATATAATCGGCATGCAAGTCTCTTGGCAGGACTTGTGAACCGATTGGTTGTGGGGTTAAACCTAATTCAGCCATTGCCACTTCTTCAACTCGCGGCGGCACATTAGCAAAAGTACCAACGGCGCCAGATAATTTACCAGTCTCAACTTCTTTTGCCACACGCTCAAAACGCTCAATCGCTCGTGTTGCAGAAGCGTAAAAGCGAGCCATTTTTAAACCAAATGTTGTGGGTTCAGCGTGAACACCATGAGTACGCCCCATCATGACGGTATCTTTATACTTTAACGCCAGTGATTTAATAGCTTCGCGCCATTCGTTTAAATCTTGTTTAATGATGTCATTTGCTTGACGCAATCGTAAGGCTTGCGCAGTATCAACAACGTCTGTTGAAGTCAAACCGTAATGAATCCACTTCCGTTCATCACCTAAGGATTCAGACACATTACGCGTAAATGCCACTACATCATGGCGCGTAGACAATTCAATTTCGGCAATACGGTCAACATCAAAAGTCGCATTGGCGCGTATCTTAGCCAAATCATCAGCTGGTATGTGCCCTTCAGCAACCCAACCAGCATCAACCGCAATTTCTACATCAAGCCATGTTTGGTATTGATTTTGCAATGACCATATATTGCGTAATTCTGGTCGTGAATATCTTTCAAGCATAATTTATGTCCTTTTAAAATGAATTTAGACAATATCCGCAATTGTCTTAATGGAAAATGACTAACTATCTCCAATATCTAGTTTACCAGTTATTATAGTCAATGCGTTCGTAATCATATTAACCTTCTCTCACAAAACAAAAAAAAGTTCGGTTATTCCGAACAAAAGCTATCTTATAAGAAACAAAAACGAACGTTAGGATTTAAAGCGCTTATATTCCAAGATAAAATTTAGCAAACAGTGCCGCGAAAATTGCGCCAATAAATGGGGCAATTCCTGGAACGAGTAACCCATATTTAAAATCACTCGTTGTTCGATTTTGCCATGGAATAATTGTGTATGCGATTCTTGGTCCCATATCCCGGGCTTGATTCATTGCAAATCCAGTTGTACCACCTAACCCCATACCGACTGCCCAAACGAGAAAGCCAACACCTAGTGGCACCATTCCTGGCACACCACCGGCGTGAGCAGAAATGGACAAAATACCTGTTAGAAAGATAAACGTCGCAAATGCTTCAACAAAAAAATTACGTGGTAAATTACGAATAGCAGGCGCCGTCGAAAAGATATTCCGAACAATGACCGGATCAATGTCTTTTTCTGATAATTTAAATTGATCAGCATACATAACGTATACAATCAGTGACCCTATAACAGCCCCAAAAATTTCTACAAAACTGACAATTATAAAATAAGGTAAATCAATATTCCCCAAAATATATTGGGCCAACGCCATTGCGGGATTAATATAGACATCACCAAAGATGAACAACACCATGGCAATACCAAATCCCCAAGTTGTAATCGAAAAAATATGTCCCGAACCGTGATATTTTGTACGGTTCAGCACTTCGTCAGCGTGAACGCCAACCCCAAAAATTATCATGAGTGCTGTACCCATGAATTCAGCCAACAACTGATGTATCATTTTTAATCTCCTATTGGCGTGTTAGTTATTATGCTTGTGATAGAATAACTAATTCACGCAAGTGGCAGTTGAAAATTTGCATTGTATTGCGGTTTTTTATTTCGAATACTCTTAATATAATAAGGCCACCAACCTACTAAGTAAAGCGTTTTTGTTGTTTTGTCAATAAACCGTCACAATTCGTTACATTTTGCACAAACGAATGCTGTGCAACGCGTCAATAAATCGTTATAATAGTATTGAAGATAATGAATTGAGGATTTTTAAATGAATGCACAAGTGGTATATGCAACTATCACGGGTAACAATGAACAAGTTGCCGACGTCATTGTTGACGCCTTAGTCGCAGCAAACATATCAGTTAAAAAAACAGAAATCAGCCAAACCGAGGCCGATGAACTGGAAAATGTCGACATCGCCATCGTTGTCCCTTATACATACGATAAGGGTTCGCTTCCAGATGAAGGCCTAGACTTTTTTGAAGACCTTGCTCATGACGATTTAACAGGTGTTGTATATGGCGTGGCTGGCTCTGGTGACACTTATTATCTCAGTGATTTTGGCTTGGCTGTCCCAAAATTTGAAGCACAATTTGCCAAAACATCTGGTATTAAAGGTTCTGAGGGCGTTAAAATCAACCTTAGCCCTGATAATGATGATGTCGTTACGCTAAATAAATTTGTATCAGACCTAATTCGGGTTGCTAATGAAAGACGTTAAAAAGAAGGCTTACGCCTTCTTTTTAAATATCACTAGTTTGCTTAGTACAAAGTTAGTTAGTTTTTATTTTCAATTGTTGTCATTAAAATCATCCGCAAATTCTATGTGCGGATAAAAAGTTTTTCCAGCTAATACACCACGTTTTAGAATTGATAATTTTTCTTGCTTTCGTTCAGTTCTAGAAAACTTAATTTGTAAGTATTCCAAAAATATACGCAAAAACGCACGATATTTTCGGTAATTGTCCCTTTTCTTAGCATAATAAACTTTATTTCTATAAGAGTAAAAATATCTAGGAGTTCGTTCCGGCACATCATTTAATAAACTGCTACCAACATTTGCCGCCATTTTATGAACAACTTTTGCGCGAGGTACAAAAAATCCTGGAGCAACACGCGCCGCTCTTTCAGTATACTCAATATCATCACCCCAAATAAAAAATTCAGTAATTGGCAAACCAATTTGCTTAACTACCGACCTTTTCAATAATAAGGAAACAAATGTTGCATTTTGTATTTGTATTGGATTAACTAAATCTTCAGATATTTTTTTAAGCCGATTCATTGGGGCTGGCCGATTCATAAGGGCGCGATGACCATCAGTCCATCGTACATCACTAGCCAAAAATCCAAAATTTTTTTTAACGTTAGAAAACGCAAGTAATTGCGATAATGTATCACTTTGTGGCACTGTGTCATCATCCATTAACCATACAAAGTCGTCACTAGTATGCGCCATAAAGTAACGGATTCCTGCATTAAAGCCACCAGCGCCACCAATATTATTTGGTAAACGAACATACTCAATTCGATCCCCTAGTGATTCCAAATAGGATTGTGTATCTGACTCACTGGCGTTATCTACCACAATTAAATGCGATATAGCAGTCTCTTGCTGCTGCAAACTCTCAATAACTTCTTTCAATAACGCAAGTCGATTGAAAGTTACAATTACCGCACTGACCTTTTGATTCATATATCCCTCTTAATTTAATACAATAGTTAAGTTTGCTAACAATGTTATTATTGCCAGTAAAACTAATATAATTGAAAACAATGAAATTCTCGACTGTTTTAATTTTACACGAAGCAGTACAAAATCTACTAAAAATTCTATGAGTTTTATTGCAGTGATCAAACCAATGATCGTGACAAATATATTTTCTGCATTGCCATAACTAAAATATACACCACTAATTTTAGCAGCTATAACTACAATAGCAGCACCAAAACCAATCCATAGCAAACGCCATTTTTGCGAACCAAAGGTAATTAAACTCGTGATAGTTAACAGTCCTGCACCCAGCATCGCCGCGTTAAGGCTAAATGGCAAATCAATAATTCGACTAATATACTGTGGTAAAATCATTAAAATAGTTGCTAATAAGATCTGTTCCCATTTTTTTGTAATCTTGTTATTAATATAATCAGACAGTTTAATGGCAATCGGCGCCATCATCAGAAACCAGCCAACTCGGTAATTGGTCCAAATTTCACCTAATGGTGTCTTCATATTTCCTTCATTACCTATAGCACCTGCGGTAATGGCGTCCCACCAATTTCCCATCGAAAATTGAAATGGCGCCGAAATTTTTACAACTTCTAACACAGTTATAAAACCTAAAAAAGCAAAAAAAGTCGACATCAATAAGTAAACTTCAAATAAGGTTCCCGTTTTACGTTGTTCAATTTTTAGCAATTTGTTGATTCCAACCAAAAGTAATGGCCATGCAAAATAGCTAACAAGTTTTCCAGCACCATAGTGTGCATGCAAATCGCCTTGCACTTTAGTCAAATAAAGCACGCCCACCAGTGCTACTAGTGACATCAAAAATGCGTTTAAATATTTCTTTGTCGCCATGTTATTTCACTTTCTGGAAAAAATTAGTTTTGAGTAGATAACTTTTACCCGTTGTAATGTCGTATTGTACTAATTTAAAGTCATTAACAATTTCTTGCTGCTCTTTGGTTAAAGACTTTTCATCAATTGTATTACCCTGCTGATCAAGAAATGTCAATTTTCCTTTATCGTCGCGCGTGTAGTTGTTGATTGTTGGCACTTTTTCTAGCATCTCTGTTTTCAGTGCCCAATAGGCATCAACTTTCATACCATTCATCCTCATCATCATAGCCGTAAAGTCAGATGGGTCAGCATAGTTGGCCGAAACATTCACTGTACCATTCGCCTTCTTCGCGGCGTCATTTTGCCAAATGAAATAAGGTGTTGAGTGTGCAGACAAGGCATCCGTGGTAGTGTTGACAAAGTTAAATATCCCTGGCCAATGGTCCCCATACCACACCAATGTAATCGGACGACTTAAATCATTCAACTTATCCAAAAAGGTTTGAGTGGCCTCATCAGTATAATGTAGCCCTTGCAAATAAGACTCAATGGTACTCTCGTCCGCACTCGAATTAGTAGGTTCAATCATATTATAGTCTCTTCCCTTAAAAGTCCAAGGTGTGTGGTTTTGCATTGTGAGTAGTTGAATAAATTGACTATTACTCTTTTTGCTAATTTTGCTTAAAACATTTTTATATGCAGATTCATCACTGATATAAGAACCACCATCAACTGATTTTTTATATTTAATTGGAACATTACTGTCAGTTGTGTAAAAGTAATTAACCCCCATATTACTATACACCGCTCTTCTATTGTAAAACGACCCCACATACGGATGAATAACAATTTTACTGTCAAATTGACCCATAACCGTTACTTTTTTGTTAATACTACTACTCATTTGTGAGTATGGCATTGTAATAGTTGGTTTATAGGCAGTAATGTTAAAACCTGTGAGCGTTGAATATTCAATTCCGGCCGTTCCTCCGCCATATCCCGATGATACCATGTGTCCAGAACTGGTATTATCCATAATACTATCAATATTAGAAAGCGGATCATCACTAATTGTCAATCCAGGCACATAACTAGGTTTAGTTAATGATTCACTCAATGTGTAAATAACCGTTTGCTTCTTAAAGTTGATATTTTGACGTGTTGCATTAATTGCTGCTGCCTTTTTTGTATACTTTATAACTAATTTTTTAATGGCTTTTTCATTATATTTTTTTGGCTCAATCATTGCATCAGTTGTCCTAGAATTCAAAACAGCTAAAATGCCCCCATTAGAACTAGCATCAAATAATGAATCCCATAATTTGGGGGAATTTCCAAGTTTTTGGAATGCTGTACTATAATTGTCAGAATTTACTTCTAAAAAGGGCACTATCAAAACTATATTAATTACCAATGCCAACGATCTGAATCGTATCGATTTGAAAACACTCCACCGCGAACGTCGATAAATCACAAACAAAAGAAGTATTGTTAATGCTATCAATACAAATGCAAATATTTGCACATTAGTATCCATCATTTTTAATAATGACCCAATAGCGGTTACTTCTTGCAAACTTGCTTCGGTAATAGCTTCCTGTCGATCAACTATTACTTGATACTCTGCAACTGACCACACTAACGAAAGAACTGTCGTTAAAATTAATGTTACTGGCAGACGATTACTAACAATAGTTATGAACCACATTATCAACATCATAAATAGTACGTTAATTCCTGCAGCTGATGTATTATTAATAAAGGCCAACAAGTTGGCAGTTGGAGTCTGACCATAACCCATATATTCAGCTAAGTAAATACCGACCTGAATAACAATAACACCCAAGATTGCAAACCAAAGAAATAAAAAATTTATTTTAAAAAAAGCTAAAAGCTTATTCCATTTTATTTTTTTCATATAACACCAGTTATTCCAAAATAAAAAGGGACACCAAAAGTGTTCCCTCTCCGTCTTTATTCATAGTTACAATTCTAACATAAAAATTATACTAATGTAAAGAATAGCCATATTAATTTTACAATCATAAATGCTTTCTTTTAAAACTGAAAATTGTCCAAACAGTCACAATAGCAATATCACTAAAAATCAACATTATGCCTATCTCAAAAAATGGCGGCGTAAAATGTATTGTAATTGTTTTTCCAACATCATTTTTATTTATAATGGCTTTCAAGAGATATCCTCTCAAAGGTTTACCTATTGAACTCCTTGCATTACTATTTTTAATCTCATATCCCGGCCATGAAAGTCGAGAAAATACTACTTTACCACTTTGCCCATTCAGTTTCTCAATTTTAAACTTAATCGTCCTTGAAGTATTTACCACTTCACGAACTGAAATATTGCTGCTCCGCCAAACAATTGACCCTATTTTTTGTGTAGTTTTATTTTTTTTCCATATAACATATTGGCTTTTCTTTTTATACAAATGCCAACCTGTCGGTATAGTTTTAGTTATCCTATTATAGTCTTTTATATCTTGCTTGTCTCCACTCTTAATGATTTGAATCGTATCAATTGAGAGTAGATCCACAATACGCATCTGAGTAGTTTTATCAACAGTAAACAGGCGATCAATAGATTGAATCGCAAAAGTTCCTTGAGCCCATTGTCGCTTTAAATCGGTATTGTATTTTGCGTAACCAATCGGTGTATAAACTGCACCAGTTTTTATGCTACCAATGTACCAATAATTTGAGTATAATGTATACTTCCACGCACTATTGGGGTTCATACTGCCAGCAATCCAAACATTTCCCGGATTTTTACCAAATACTGAAGTTGTTTTTTTCACAGCAGTATATGTTTGTAAACTTTGTTGATCACCCATTGTAGAAGCTGATAACTGCTTATGCTGTTGCGCAGTTATAAAAATCTGCCCTATCAAAACTAAAGCAACAAATAGCATTCGCCTTTCATCATGATTCACAGCAACAAAAACTAATAAATTTATTAACACAAAAATAAATAAACCATACTTAAGGAAGGATAATCCATTCTCTGGTATTTGAGACCATGAAAGATAAACGCCAAAAATAATAATAATTCCTGAAAAAATAGATCGTTTTTTATTGAATAATATTTTACCTTTGCTCAATAAAAAAATAATTAAAATAATAATGGTAAAGCCGACGTAGCTATAATTTCTAACTGGAAATCTTATTGGTCCCATTTCTGAAGGAGCAAAAGTTAAAAAAAAGGACACAACAGCCATTGCAATCAATTCACCGTTAAACGAATTTTTAATATTGGTAAAAGGATTACGCTCAAAATTAAGAAATGCCACAATTGGCAAAACCCACGATATATATAATACCGGAGCTCGCCATATATTTCCACCCCAGTAATTTGTTACATCACCGAGTGCATTGGGGATAAAAGAATTGAACAAACTCGACACATTCGGTGACATAAAGTCATTATTGCTTAATCCAGAATCACGTGCAGTAATACCAGCAGCACTAGTTAAGATACCTGGTAAATATATTGCAAAAGTTACTCCCGCTAATATTGCAGATATTATAGTGATCCTTAAAAACGTCGCCCAATTTTTTTCCAACAGATTCTGAATAAACGATCCAACTAGTATCGCAACCACATAAATAGTTCCGTAGACATATCCTGTGGCGATTAAAGAGTATCCAACCACAAACACCACGAATATATATACTTTCTGATACTTTAAGAACATCCTAAATGACCACCAGAACCATGGTAACAAAGCAAAAACAATTAAGCCCGTTACCCAAGAACTTGCATCAATATATGCCGTGAACGCAACAGTTGGTAGTATTGCACCAGCTAAAACTTGCAACCTAACGTCTTTAGTAAGAGTTCTTGTTAATTCAAATGTACCCAACCCTAATATCAATAAAAAGAAGACTTTGATGATTGTTGCAGATATTAGGAAGTTCGGAATCAAGTAAACAAAAATTGCTATAAGCCAAGTGAGAGGATTTACAACTCCCCATTGCCCCTCCATAATGTAGTTTCCAGCTGATTGAGCAGACAAATTAAGAATAGGAAATTTGCCATGAGATAAACTTTTTCCCAACTCAAACCACTGTCCCATTGCGCCATTCTGTGTATCATCAATAAAATAATAATGTTCATTAAAGACAAGTGGAATAACAGCGGTAATCAAAACTATTAAAGTGACAATAAGTATGCCAATAAAATGATTCATTCTATTACTTTTTTGCATTGATCATGTCCTTATTTAAATTACTACATAGTAGTGTAATTAAAAACTATTTTTTTTGTTTTAAAGCGTCAGCAATAAAAAATAATTTTCTTGCCAGTGCCATCAACTTAGCCTTGCTATCGCCTATGAATAACTCTTTTTTGCTCAGAAAATTAGGATAAATTTCCGCAATTTGATGATTCAATGCAATCACATCATCACTTTGTGAATCACGTAATACGCTACTCCATTGTGTTTGACTAACCCTAAACTGGACGCCATTATAATCATCAGCAATAAAATCCGATACCATTAAAATGTGAAAAAATGTAGACAAATCCACAACATAAGGATGTGAAAAATCCCAACCACCAATCTGGTCAAATATGCTCTTACGCATTAAGACTGATCCTGGTTCGCCAACTACATTTCTACCTTTTTTAATTGTTGCTCTGACAACCTCTCGACCGTCAGTTAAATGCTTAATACCATCTAAGCCCCAGTTACTCTTCAGTATCTCGCCATGATCAGAAATTATTTCTCTCTTCGAAGATGTCATTCCAATTTTAGGATTAACATTTAACAATTCTACCTGACGCTGTATCATATCACTTTTAAGTATGTCATCATGTGGTAGTAATTTAAAATATTCGCCAGTAGCCAACTCAGAAACATAATTCCAGTTTGTACTGGCACCATCTCCTTTGGGCACATTAACAATTTTTACTCGACTATCATGTTCAAATGGTTTCAGAATTTTTTTTGTCTCGTCATCTGGATTTTGATCACCAATAATCAATTCAAAATTGCTATAAGTTTGGTTCATAACCGACTCAACTGTCTGTTTTATAAATTTTTCCCCTTGATATGTCGGAATAACTATTGATACAAGTACTTCACTTCCCATTTTGTTGTCTCCTAAATGTAAAATATTTATTGCCAAAATAACTCACAAACAACGTCAAAAAAGTTATGAGGAGTTGTGCTAAATCTGAATTTATTTTTACAATTTCGACTAGAAAAGGCAATAAAATCAAGTTAATGCCATAATTCATACCATTAACTAATGCAAACCTTAAAAACGCAATTAGAATGTTACCATTATCTTTAAACACATAGCTTCTATGTAACACGAAGGCGAACGCTAATGATAAAATATAGGACACGGTATAAGCTATCATATATCCAAATCTGATATTATGCAAAAGGTGATTCATACCAAGAAAAATAATATATCCGAGGCCAGTATTTAATACGCCAACAACCATAAATCTAAACTTTTGATAGTCCATCAACTTTTTAAACATCTTCGTCCTCTTGTGAATAATTAGTAACATCTAAAACATACCTGGGACGATGTTTCACTTCCATAAATATTCGGCCAATGTACTCACCTATTACGCCCAGTGCCACTAACTGTAAACCACCAAAAAGCCAAATTGAGATAATAATAGATGGCCAACCCAATGTCGTATGTCCGAACAATCGACCAACGACAGCCCATATCATGAACAAGAATGAAATAAACGCAATAATCAAACCAGAATTTCTGATCATCTTGATTGGTACAATTGAAAAACTGGTGATGCCATCCATGGCAAAAGAAAGCATTTTTCGCAAAGGATATTTAGTTTCACCAGCTTCTCGCTCAGCTCGAGCATAAAAAACCTTTCCCTGCTGAAAACCAATTTGTGGAAAAATTCCTCTTAAAAACATTTCACGCTCTGGATACGAAAGAAAAGCTTGTATCACACGCTGATCAATTAGTCTAAAATCTGCATGATTGGGTATGGATTCTACCCCTAGCAAGTTCATAACTTTATAAAATGCACCAGCCGTTGTTTTCTTAAACCATGTATCTGAATCACGATTATTGCGTATGCCAAACACCACATTTTTACCGTTATTTGCTTGGTTTACCATTTCGATGATAGCATTGGGATCATCTTGTAAATCAGCATCAATTGAAACAATATAATCTGAATCCCTGGCAATTTCGACCCCAGCAATCAATGCGTTTTGATGACCGGCATTATGTGCTAGTTTAGCACCAACCACGTGACCATCTTGTTCATGCAATTTTTCAATCATTGACCAAGTGTTATCTTTGCTACCATCATCAACATACAATATTTTACTTTCTGCATTAATTTTATCATCGTTAATTAATTTATACAAAATGGACAATAAAATTGCTGTCGTTTTTTCGATGACAGGTTCTTCATTATAAGCTGGAATAACAATAACTAATTTTTTCGACATCACTTTTCTTCTTTCTTTATATAAATAGGGCGATGCTTTACTTCCAAAAATACTGCAGAAATGTATCTGCCTATCACCCCTAAACTTAGCAACTGAATCCCACTAATAAACAACATAATTGTGACCATTGATGGCCAACCAGCTACACTGGTACTTTTATCTACAATAGCTCTCACAATAATCACCAATGCACCTAGTAGTGATAAGGTGAAAGAAAACAGCCCCAATCCCGTCACAAATGCTAACGGTAGTGTCGAAAAAGAGACAATACCATCTATCGCATATTTGATTAATCCCCAAAATGTCCATGAGGTCTTGCCTTTATATCTTTCAATATTATCAAACGTCAAATACTTAGTACGAAATCCCACCCAAGAAAATATACCTCGACTAAATCTTTGGCTTTCACCCAGTAATAAAATTGCGCTGACAACATTGCGTTTCATTATACGATAATCTCTTTCTCCAGCAACAAGACGACTTTCGCTTACTTTGTTAATCAGTTTATAAAATAATTTAGCAAAAAGGGACCGCAATTTGTACCGACTACCCCTATTAATTCTTCTAGTGCCAATCACTTCCCAATCCTCGCCAGACACCATGTCAAACATTTTGGGCAATAATTCAGGAGGATCTTGTAAATCCACATCCATTATTGCAACATAATCGCCAGATGCCTGTTGCATCCCGGCATACATTGCAGCTTCTTTACCAAATTTTCTAGAAAAACTAACATAATGAACATTACTATCTTTGTTAGATATATATTTGATTTTATCTAACGTATGATCTGTTGATCCATCATCGATAAAGTGAAAGTATACGATTGCATCTATATTTTGTATTTGTTCTGTCACTGCGTCATAAAAAGGTTGAATAGAGTCTTCTTCATTGTGCGCTGGTACCACAATAGATAATGACGTATTTTTTAAATTGTTTTTATGCAATTCCAAAACTGCTGTGACTCCCTATAAATAATATTATGTACGCCCTAACGGGCATGTTTATTTAACTTCATCGTGAGCAAAATTAAAATCTTGATTGACATTAAATTCTTGGCGGACAGTATTAAAAGCATCATTAAATACTTGATCCATATCGAAGTAACGATATTTGCCTAGGCGACCACCAAAAATAATTTCTGGATGATTGTCACGCGCTTCTTTGGCGTAAGCCTTGTAAATTCGTGTGTTCTCATCATTATTGACAGGATAATATGCCTCTTTTGAGCGATCCCACTCTTGTGGATATTCTTTAGTGATAATTGTCTTACCCTCATCGGCTAATCCATCAAAATGTTTCCATTCCATAACACGTGTATATGGCGTCTCAGCGTCAGTATAATTGATTACTGAATTACCTTGATAGTTGTCTGAATCAATCACCTCATGCTCAAATCGCAAAGATCTATATTCCAATTCACCAAACTTATAATCAAAGAACTGATCGATCATACCCGTATATAACACACGAGGAAATTCTGATAGAAATGTTTCTTTGTCATCAAAGAAATCTGTATCAGTTAAAACGTCGATCAATCCATTTGACTGCTCCAACATGCGCTCAAAAATCTGTGTATAACCGCCAACTGGAATTCCTTGATAACGGTGGTTGAAATAATTGTTATCATAAATGAAGCGCACTGGCAATCGCTTAATAATGAAAGCGGGTAATTCTGTTGCTTTACGACCCCATTGTTTTTCCGTATAACCTTTAATCAATTTATTATAAATATCTGTACCAATTAAGCTAATTGCTTGTTCTTCTAAGTTACGAGGTTGTCGATCACCCAGATCCTTCAAGGCCGCATTCTTTTGTTCTTCAATTTTTGCATGTGCTTCGTCAGGAGTTTTCGTTCCCCACATCTGATAGAAAGTATTCATATTGAAGGGCAAATTATACAGTGTGCCTTTATAGTTTGCAACAACTTGGTTTTGAAAACCATTAAAATCAGCAAACTGGCGAATATAATCCCACACTTCTTTGTTATCAGTATGGAAAATGTGGGCACCAAAGTCATGCACTGTGATACCATGCTCTGTGTGTGTATGCATGTTACCACCGATATATGGACGTTTCTCCACAATCAAGGATTTCTTGCCTCGCTTAGCCGCCTCGTATGCAAAAATCATACCAAACGGCCCAGCACCAACTACAAGATAATCATAATTCTTTGTATTATATTTTTTTGTCATTAGAAATGTACCTTTTTTTTTGATTTTGGAAAAAACTTCCGCTTAAGAAAATTATACCCTTTATCCAACCAATTTGTCCGCTCAAGTCCTATCACAGGACATTCAGCCACGGATAGTCTTTTTGTATTTACCCAAGTATCCATCAGTCGCTCTGCCAAGAAACCATAGACCCTTGTTTCTTGTCCTTCAAGCTTTTCAATATCGATACTTTTCTCAACTTCCTCAAGAACACCGAACAAAAAATCAGCATAATCATTAAACAAACCCCTTGGCATAATAAACATATTGAACAAATGCGCTGATGTAGATTTTTCCATTTGCTCAAATGCTGGTAAATATTCAACGTATTTCATTGCAATCACCTGTTTCATGATAACATAAGGTTTTGTTGAATGAGCATGCAAATAGTGATCTTTTTGATTTTCAATGATATAATTTCTTTTTTTAGGCAAAATAACATCGTATTGGCTTAACAAATGATTAATCTGCTGATTCTGAAGAATATCTTCAAGTCTATGACTCTTTTTTAAACCCAAATACCTTCTATAATGCATTAAACCGACAACTTCATCATCAGTATTATATCGAATCCAGTAAATAGCTGTTACTTCACTAAAATTACTATTTTTCTGAGATATGTTTTTACCAGTTGCATCAGACATATAGCCACTTGGCAATTCAGAGTGACGTGCCGCGCCAACAAGAATGGGTTGATAGCCATCAAATGGTGGCATCACATATTTTTTGTGTGTTGCGATATATATCATTAAAACGCACCATCCTGCTTAAATACTGCAATAACATTCTTAAACAAAACGTAAAAGTCAAACTTTAAGTTAGCCTTATCCACATACTCTAATTCTATATGCGCCCGTTCTGGGTACACTATATTACTTCGTCCACTCGCCTGCCAAAGGCCAAAAATTCCCGGGGTCACCGACAAAAACTTGTCAACCTGATCGCCATATTCTTGCAATTCGTCTTCAACAACAGGTCGTGGTCCAATAATACTCATCTCACCGATTAACACATTCCAAAACTGAGGTAATTCATCAAGTGATGTTTTTCTCAAAAAAACGCCAAACTTTGTGATTCTAGGATCCTCACGAGTCGCTAATTTATAGCCATTGCTAATAAATTCCGCATGCAACTTTGCGTCTTGCTCTAGAATTAATTCAGCATTATCAACCATCGTTTGAAATTTATAAATTTTAAACTTTTTTCCAAATTTACCAACGCGCTCTTGCTGATAAAGAACTCGACTCGTTTTTTTATCAAATTTAATGACAACAGCAATAATCAGAAAAAGTGGTGACAAAAACACCAAAGCAAATGAAGACACTGACAAATCTAATATTTTTTTAGAAATAGTGTAACCCATACTTCTATTAGCCACAGTATGCCCCTCCTTCTCTAAATTACGGATACAACATCCGTTCAACTCGTTTTATCTTTTGTTCTGCCAAGTGTTTGGACTTCACTTGGAAAAAGCAATTGATTTTTGGTTCAATTACCGAATACTTTTTTGTAAAGTTTTGAAATTGCCATCCTGTACCCCAATCAATTAAGGATTGATGTTTAACATCGTAGTATTGTGTCCCTATAGAAATGGCAGTGCCCTTAGCACCCAATAATGCACCAATTAAATGAAAATGAAAACGAGTACTAATCCAAAGTTGATTTTTTTTGAAAGGAATACCATCCGTCCAAAGAGTCCAAAAATCATAAAATATCAATCTTTCTTTTATGTCAGGCTCTTGATTAAAGACATCTCCGAAATATAGCCAATTATCGTCCGGAACCATAGCTTCCAGTATACCTATTTTAGCATTTTTATGTTGTTTCAAGAAAAATATTAAGTTTTCAATAACTACTTTTCGAATCTTATCATCAAAAATTGGTTGTATTGATACTAGGATATCGGGATTGTCATCAGATTTGTTTATTTTAATCGTCCTTAAAGATTTTGACAAAAATACATCGTCCACTTCCAACGTAGCATTTGGAAAAAGATCACTAACTCGATCTCGCACCCCAAAATAATCGAAATTCGCTACATATCCTTTAATGGTAGAAACTATATCCGAATTAATTGGCGTCAAGCCTAAACCCGTTGCAAAAATTTTGGTTTTAGTATTTTTATCTTTGATAATTGACAATAAGGCAAAAAAATAAAAAGTTCTTTTAAACTCAATATGATCAACAGAAAAATAGCCCCCACCTAGCAAATGCAGCGAGTCAGCACCGAACATCGCTTTTATGGGACCAGCATTGCGAGGATCACCGCCATGCAATAGTTCAAACAATGAATTAGTATCGTCCAAAGTGATACCCTTTGATTCAGCCAAATAAATCAAATTCCAAATAGTATCTACTATTAGTAAATTTGGAAATTCATCTTTAAAAAGAAACTGCGCTCGTGATGGAAATGGAACATCAAGTATAATTTGGTCATTTGCATGCACCTTTTTAAAAAAAGCAAGCCATGTTCTCACTATCTGCTCATCACCATAATTTGGAAATCCAGCAGTGGAAATTAAATAGTGTGTTGCCATAAAATCCTCAACTTATTGTCGAAAATCACCCATCTGCTGTTCAATAAATCTATCTGCAGCAACTGTGTGTCCTTTGAAATCAGTTAATTTCGATTCATGAATAACTTTTATGTCATCATCTAAAGTAAATATATCTGTTGGCATTGCAAGATGACGCGCTTTAAACAGCGCATTAATTGATCGTTTTGGTACTCTCGAAAGACCATCTGCGTACTCAACTTCTGGATTAAAGAGCATTCCCTTGAAAATACCGCGAATAATCATTTTTGCTTTAGTAAATCGAAACTTAACATTCTTATTAAACAACACAAATCTTAAATCAAATATAAATGCATTGATGATAGTTCGCATGTATTCATGTTTTGAAATACGTTTTGCAGTCAGCACACGATTTCTAAATTCAAAGTCGTAACGCCAAAGACGTGATTCATCTTTTTCTTTCACAATATCACCAGGCATTGAGTTTTCTTTTGATTTGTGAACGGCAATTGAGTTTAAAACAGTGTAGCCACGATCAACATCGGCGATGCGATTAGTATATTCCATATCATCGCCCCAAATAAAGTATTCCTTTTGTGGCAATCCAATCATTGCTACCATTTTGCGAGAAAACATTACCGAAACGAATGTGGAATTGACAACCTCGACAGCTGGATTTTTCGGCGTCATATACATTTGCCATGTAAAGCCACGTGGCGCTGGTACATTCATCCATGAGGGATTTCCCTCGAGACTACCCCAACGAACCTGGGAGTTCACGAATCCAACATGATCATGTTCTTCAACAAAATCCACTAAGTGTTCAAGTGCATCAGGTTGCACAATTGTATCATCATCCATCAACCAGACATAATCATCGTCTGTTTTTTCAGCGAAAAGGCGTACAGCTTGATTAAATCCACCAGCGCCACCTAAATTGTCTTCCGAATTGAAAACAACGAGTCGTTCATCTGTTAAAGATGATAAATACTCTTTTGTCCCGTCATTAGATTTGTTATTAATTACAATAACATGATTTAAATACTTTGTTTGTCCTAATACGGCACCCAAAGATTCTTTCAGCAAATCTAGTCGATTGTATGTAACAATCGCTGCCGACACTTTTTTACCAGTCATAATATCTCCATTTTAAATAAAATCAATCAATTGATCTTTGAACTTCAAGTACAGATGGGTACCTATTATAGCAAATATGCCAATTTCCAACCAAAACATTGTTAATTGCAGTGGTGAATTCCAAAACCATCGATCGAACAGAAATGTATCACGCCAACCATTAACAATATAATAGAATGGATTAACACGAGAAATGTAATAAATTAATGAGTTAAATGCATTACCTTTTGCAGGTTCAAATAAAATGCCTGATACAAAGAACAACAACCGTAACACTTGGCGGATGGCTAAATCATAGTCAGGAATTAAAATGTTAATTGTTGCACTAAAAATTCCTAGGAAAACCAACATCACAAGAGCAGCAAACATATAATAGATGATTTGAATCCAGTAGATAGAGACGTGAAAATGTCCTGTCAATGCCATACTAATAAATGCAACAATTGAAATGGAACAAACTGCAGGAAATACCTGCAACACACGAATTGTTGGCAAAACGGAAACTGGGAATTTAACATTTTTCACCATGAAAATTTGTGTCTGAATAGAACGGATTGTGTCACTAAATCCTTGGTTTACTAAATACCAAGCAGAAAAGCCAACAGACATCCAAACAAAATATGGCGTCCCTTCAACTGGGGCTGATTGTCGAAAACCACCACCAAATATAATTGCATAAGTTAAAACTTGAAATAATGGATCTAAAATTTCCCAAAAATTGCCTAGATATTTATGTGCATTGTTAGCCTTGGTATCATAAATTGCTAACCGAATAGCCATACCTAAATAATTAACCTGCTCAACAACTAAACTAAATATTGATTTGATCATTATCCACATTGTGCTATCATCCCTTCAACAAATAGTTATATACAACTAGTGCCATTAAACCAAACAACACTGTTAAAGCAGTATAAAGTGGAATCGCTTTAAAGCCTTGGAAACTTCTGATTGCAGTTCTGGCTTCAACATCTTCTTTGTTATGACCATTCAGTGATAATTTATCTTGCAATTGCGCCAGTGTAAAAATTTGTTGGTTATGTTTTTGGTCTGATACAAAAGTATCACGTTCTACATCTGACATCGCATTTAAGTCTTTAACGAACGTTTCATATTCATCAGTGACCTGTTTCATTGGACCAAAATCACGCATTTCACCATATTGAATCCACATCACTTTATTGGTGAATTCGCGAACTTGTTCTAAATCGTGAGACACAAAAAAAATTGTCTTTTTTTCGGCAATAAACTCACGTATTTTACTAAGTGCTTTATTCGAAAAATTAGAATCCCCAACCGATAAAGCCTCATCGACGATTAAAATATCAGGATCATTGTGCGTAACAATTGAAAATCCTAATTTTGCACGCATACCATTCGAGTAATCCTTGACTGGCTGATCAATAAATTCACCAAGTTCTGAAAACTCAATAATATCAGGCATTGCCTCATCAATCTCTTTATTCGTTTTTCCCATCATCAGTTGTTTCAAACGAATATTTTCACGCCCTGTAAGATCCCAATTCAGGCCTTCATTGATAGCTACAACACCAATGCTACCGTTTAGTTCCAAAGTACCAGATGTCTGTGGAATGACACCACTTAAAATATTTAGCAAAGTAGATTTACCGGAACCATTGGTACCAACAATACCCACAACGTCACCTGGTTCAACATCAAATGACAGTCCACGTAATGCCCAGAAATTAGCATCTGCAGTGTTTCCTAAAAAAGTTGATTTAAGCTTTTCTGATTGGTTAGCATATAATTGAAAATTTTTAGTAATTGATTTGGCGCTAACCATATATTGTTTTTTTGTATTATCCATAATTATCCTAATTGTGGTGAGAGTGAAAACCACATAGTACTATATTACCATATTCTCTCATAAAAGTCCGATTACGACTTATAGTAAATCACAAAAAAACGTAGAAAATTTCTACGTTTTTAAAATCCAAGACTTTTTAAATATTCAATAAAGTCTTTATGCTTTTTGTTAGCCTCAATTATATATTTGTTAATGTCGTTGTTTGAAAATGCACCATCGCTAATTCCTGAATCTCTCATTAAATTTCGTGCTTGATCAACTGACATAACTTTGGCCGCTTCACTCGCAGTACTATTAATTGCTGATTCTTCACTTTGATGTCCATTATTGGAACTTATTGAAGAAGAACTACTTGACATTGCATCTTTCTCTTTTGAAGATGCATTGTCACTACTTGAGGACTTTTCAGAAGTCATTGACGTTGTACTACGTTTTATTTTTTTAGACGAAATGGCAACACCATCTTTATTTGAAGTAGAATCACTTGACCATAACCAATAAACTGAACCTACTATTATTAGTAATATTAGTAGCGTTGAAAATATTTTGAGGTATTTTTTCATGTGTATCTCTCCTAGTCAAGTGATTCTAAGACGTAATTCTGAACTCTAGCAATCATACTTTTGGCATAGTTAGGATCAGTTGCATATCCATTCTTTTGCAGCAAAAAGATAGCATTTTGATAAGTATGAGAATTACTACGTAACGAAGCAGCGTAATTATTTCTAATTTTTCTTACATAGTCATTCAGACTATCTAACTGGGATGCATATTTTCTAAAGTTAGCATATATATAGTATCCTTGCCCTTTTTTAACAAATATTTTTTGCCCAGTGTAATCAATTACATATTGATCTTTATCAGAAAACTCTTGCGTTTTTACTTTGTATATATCTCCTTCCCAGTCACTAGTAGCCTTGATTCCAAACAAATTATTTGCTTTCTGCGCTAGTTCACTTTGCCCCCAAGAACTTTCTGTAATTGCTTGAGCAAGCATTACTGAAGGAAATATGTCGTTCTTATTTGCCAAATCAACTAATGAACTCTTAATACTATTAAACCAAGTAAGTTGATTTGTATTAACACCATTTAGTATTGGCTTAGTCGCAACCATCAAATTATTATTAACCACCTGACAAGTTTGTTTAGTAAGGCTATAAGCGTAAGCATGAATCTGATACTGACCAATTTGATTGTTGTGATTCATAATATCAATATCACTAGCGTACTGCCCAGGCCCTGTTTTAGTTGCGTTGTACCATTTGATATCGTCTTGACCACCTTTTGTCGTCCAAACCGGTATTTTAACAGTTATTAAATCCGACACATTTGTCTCAACGAGAACTTTGAATTTACCGCGTTCCGGTGTACCGGTGATTGAAGTTTTTAAAATTTGAGGTGTCACTTCTGTTACTGAACTCGGCCCACCAGCATTAAACGCAGTACCCTTCTTGACAAGTTGTATTTTAATAGCTTCTAGTCGATATCCTAATCCAGTTGTGCCAGCCACTTCACCATTTTTTGCCCATCCTAGCCAACCATAATTTTGTGCATGAACCTGGTAATATATATCATATTCTTGAGCTAACTGACCAGTGAGACGCATTTTTATTGCTTCTAATCTTAAGGATTTACCAGTTGTGCCACTTAACTGACCATCCTTGACTGTATTTTGCCAACCAATATTTTGTACATGCGTTTGGTATGAAACACCACCCGATATTGCAGAAGACTTAATAGCCGCTTTAATCCCTTCCAACCTCAAGCCACTGCCGGTAGTACCAGATTGTTGACCATTTTCAACTGGAGATTGCCAGCCAGAATTTTCAACATGTGAATTATATTGAATAATGGGTGCAGCTTCGACATATGGACGTGAGGTAGATCCAGGAGCTGAATCTCCTTTTTTAACTAATTTAATATTGATAGCTTCTAGCCGAAGACCCATACCTGCAGTACCTGCTGAATCCCCATTTTTGGCCCAATCAAGCCAACCGTAATTTTGCGCATGAACACGATAATAAACATCATATTGTTGCGCCAAACTACCTGTTAATGAGATTCTGATTGCCTCCAGTCTTTTTGATTGTCCAACTGTACCTGAAACATTGTCATTCGAAGTTGAGGACTGCCAACCTATGTCTTGTACGTGTGTTTGATAAGTTATGCCACCTGACACACCTCCTGTAATATACATTTTGATAGCTTCTAGTCGTTTTTGTTGACCGGTAGTACCTGATTGTTGCCCATTTTGAACATACGTTTGCCATCCAATATTTTGAACCTGTGTATTATAATTAACATTTGGATTCGTTGAAACATTAACATTCAAATTATCATTTGCTATTGCTACTTCAGATGTCTGATTGTTTGCATAAGCATAGACTCTTACATGATACCGACCCATTTCATTGTGGTGTTCGTTCACATTAAAATGAGCAATATATTGACCATTTTGTATTTTTTCAGCAGAATACCAAATGATATCGTCCTGCCCATTTGCATCCGACCAAATAGGTACTTTTACTGTTTCACCAACTAGACCAGTCGTTTTAACATTGATATCAAATCGTCCAGTACTTGGATTACCTACAATCGTTGCACTGGTAATTTTCGGTGCTTGACTTCTCGCATAATAAACCGCTACTAAATCCCTAAATTGTGCCATATCGTAGGCTTGACCAAAATAGTTTCTGCCACGTTTATTCCAATACTCGACTGGATCAACATGGTCTGTTCCTCCCCACTTATAACTAATATTTTCGTGACTTGCTAAGTTCCCATCCAAGCTTTTACTTGTTGTTGAAATTAGCTTAGGCGCACCCATTTGATATTTTATCATTTGTTGTGCCGTCCAATTAGCAAGAGAGGAAATTTGGTGAGCAAACTCAGTTTTGCTATTGACCCGCACTTGCTCAATTTGATCCGCATAGCGATTACCAAATGGCCCGGCCCCCCACGCAATCTTACTAGTATCAGCGATTGTTTTTAATTGGTTGCCATCAACAAAGCTATGCACAAAAGCACTAGTTTGATTCCTGACCATATAATTGATTTCATTGTCAATCGTACTATTTTCGACTCCTACATCATGAATAATAACTAACTGTGGCTTACCGTTAGAAAAATTCATGTTAATACCACCATTTTTCGAAGCGTCTTGCATGTTGATTCTATAGTTAATTTGTTCTTTTGCAGGTGCGATATTATTGTTTAAAATGTAGTTATTCACCGCACTATCTGCACTAATATGATTTATGCCAATGTAAAAACTGGCCAAAAATATTATTATAAAAGTTCTGACTTTTCTCTTCACTATTTACTTTCTCCGTTACAACATTTACTTTTGATAAAGCCTTATCATGCAATCGTCTAACTAAGTCCGTTAACTCTCACGCTCTCACTGAAAAGCTTATTCTTCACCTCTATCGCTTCAAAAACAACGCCAATGCATCGCGCCAACTTGGTATCTCAAATCCTGTTGCCTTTGCCTTCTCTAAATTCATCACTGAATGCTTTGGTCGATACGCTTTTTGTGGAAATTCTGCACTGGTCACTGGTGCTATTTCTACTTTAGTATCTTTTAAGATTGCTTTGGCAAAGTCAAACCAAGTGGCAGTCTCATCATTCGATAAATGATATATCCCGTATGTCGCCTCGACCGCTATCAAGTGCAACATGAACTCGGCTAATGTTCTCGTCCAAGTTGGTCGGCCCAATTGATCATTAACTACCGTCAGTTTAGGGTGGCTTTCTGCCAATCGTTGCATCGTATAGACAAAATTATTTCCAAATTCGCCAAACACCCAACTCGTTCGAACAATATACGCTGCCGCTCCACTCTCCGTGACAGCTAATTCACCAGCTAACTTGGCGCGCCCATAAGCGTTTCTTGGATTAACTGGATCTGTCTCGCGATACTCACCAACATTCAGCCCATCAAAAACATAGTCTGTCGACACTGCCACTAGTTTGGCACCATATTGTTTGGCAGCGTCGGCGATATTCTTGGTGCCTGTTACGTTAACCTGCCAATTCATGGCACGTCCTTCATCTTCGGCCAAATCCACTTTTGTATACGCAGCCGCATGAAGCACAACGTCCGGTTGTTCTGCTTTAAAAGTTGCCATCACTGCTTCACGATTTGTAATGTCCAACTGCTGAGAATCAAATGCTACAAAGGTTAAGACACGCTCGTGTAACAACTTTTGCAATTCTTGACCTAACTGTCCATGCGCGCCTGTTATTAAGTATTTCATATTCCCTCCGAAAAAAAGGCCGCTTCCGCTGACCTTTGGTTACTGATTATTCTGCGCGTATTTCGCTTCTACTGCAGCTTTTTCCGCTTGCCACCATGATTGATGGTCTTCATACCACTTGATCGTATCTGCTAAGCCAGTCGCAAAGTCTGTATACTTTGGTTCCCAACCTAATTCCTCACGAATCTTTGTAGCGTCAATAGCGTAACGCAAGTCATGGCCTGAACGATCCTGAACAAACTCAAAGTCATTTTCATCCTTACCCATGTCTTTCAAAATCGCATGGAGGACCGTGATATTATCCTTTTCACCGTCGGCGCCAACTAGATAAGTCTCACCAATTTTACCTTTAGTCAAAATTGCCCAAACAGCTGTGGCATGATCATAGGTGTGAATCCAATCGCGGACGTTCTTCCCAGAACCATATAATTTAGGCTTAATGCCAGAAATGATATTGGTAACTTGTCGCGGTATAAACTTCTCAATATGTTGGTAAGGACCATAATTGTTAGAAGTGTTAGAAATTGTGGCTTGCAAACCAAACGAACGCACCCAAGCACGGACTAACAAATCAGAACTAGCCTTAGTTGATGAATAGGGACTTGATGGTCGGTACTGTGATTCAGGCGTAAACTTCTCGCCGACACCTTCACCATGTCCCGGCAAATCTTCTCGCAATGGCAAATCACCATACACTTCATCAGTTGAAACATGATGGAATCGCTTGTTGTATTTGCGTGCTGCTTCAATTAATGTATACGTGCCAATGATGTTCGTTTGCACGAATGGTGATGGATCTTTCAGTGAATTATCGTTATGACTTTCGGCGGCATAATGGATCACCGCATCGGTTTCAGAGACCAATTGGTCCACCAATGGCGCATCGGCAATGTCGCCAACCACTAGCTTCACGCGGTCTGCTGGTAAACCTGCCAAGTTTTCTTTATTACCGGCATACGTTAACTTATCAAGCACCGTGACAAACACGTCTGGGTGTTCTTCAACAATGTAGCGCACAAAGTTGGCGCCAATGAAGCCGGCGCCACCGGTTACTAAAATATTTTTGTATTCAGTCATTTATTTTCTCCTAATTACAATTGTACTTTTGTTAGTGGCACGACATCTTTGAGCAAAGGATGATTTTTGTCTGCTTCACTCACCTCAGCATGCTCAACATCATCCCATTCAATACCCAAAGCAGGATCGGCGTAATTTACAAAAGCATACTTGGGCTTCAAATCTAGTGCCCAGTAATCATTCACTAAGTATGAGTATGACACTGTGTCGCTCAATACTTGGAAGCCATTAGCGACGCCACGTGGGACATAAATTCCCTTACTAGCGTCAATAATCATCTGATAAACATGACCAAAGGAATCCCCTTCGCGTAAATCAACCCATGATCCCAAAACGCGACCGTTGTCAGCGACAGAAATATACTTATCCCAAGGTTCGGCGTGTAGACCACGTAGCACACCTTTTCTTGATAAGGACACATTATTTTGTAACTTATCTGCTTCAAAGAAGGATTCCGGAAAACCAAGTGGTAACATCTTTTCTTTTTGGAAATTTTCCTTAAACCAGCCACGATTGTCACCATGAACTGGAATGTCAAATTCTATCATACCGGGAATCGCGTCAATCGTTTGGCCGGCTAATGCTTTTTCAAAAAAATTATCACTCATTAAATTTATCCTTCTTCCGCAACAATTCTTAACAGATATTGGCCATAATCATTCTTTTTCAATGGTTGCGCCAGCTTCTCTAATTGCGCGATGTCGATATACCCCATCCGGTAAGCAATTTCTTCTAAGGAAGCCACTTTTAAGTTCTGTTGCTTTTGGATCGTCGCAATAAACGATGAGGCTTCTAACAAAGAATCATGTGTGCCAGTGTCAAGCCAAGCATAGCCACGTCCCATGACTTGAACGTCCAAATCGCCACGGTCTAAGTAAGCTTGGTTAATATCAGAAATTTCAATTTCACCACGCGCTGATGGTTTCACATTGGCCGCTATCTCGACCACGTCATTGTCATAGAAATAAAGACCAGTCACCGCGTAATTTGATTTAGGCTGTGCGGGCTTTTCGACAATCGATATTGCCTTACCAGCTTGATCAAAGTCAACCACACCAAAACGTTCTGGATCTTTCACTTGATAACCAAATACTGTCGCACCAGTTGTTTTCAAAGCGGCTGCTTGTAACTTCTCTGATAGCCCAGCCCCGTAGAAAATGTTATCTCCCAATACCAACGCTACCGAATCAGCACCAATAAAGTCAGCCCCAACGATAAACGCATCGGCCAAGCCACGAGGTTCTTTTTGAATGGCATAGTCAATCTTTAACCCAAGGTCATGACCATTACCGAATAATTCTTCAAATTGTCCAACATATTCTGGTGTCGAAATTAACAAAATATCTGTAATACCAGCTAACATCAAAACAGACAACGGATAATAAATCATTGGCTTGTCATAAATTGGCACCAATTGCTTACTAGTTGCTTTGGTAATTGGATAAAGTCTGGTACCGGATCCTCCGGCTAGGATAATGCCTTTCATGTTGTATGTTCCCTTCATAGTTTTAATATACTATTTATATACAAATTATATTATACCTTATTTGGTTGTCAGGCAAAATAAACATATCTTTCAAAAATAGTAAAAAAATCTGCTTCCGCAGATTTTGTAATTGTTGAAATCTATCACAACCCAAACCACTCATTCAAAGCTTTGTTTAAAAGCCTCGAAAGAATCTAGAAATAGCATTTCAAAGCGATATTGTCCTGTCGCCGGTAAAAAATAGGACATTGCAGAAAAAATATTATTATATAAAGCCTCAGCCTGAGCATCTTCTTTTGCGATAATAAGCGCGACAACTTCCGTCAGTCTTAAAAGCAAAACTGAATACATGTCATCAACAACATCTTGTAACTGTTGCGTCAGATGAATAATTTTTTCAGCTAGATCTTTGGCAGCATGTTTCATGCACAGCGCAATCATGTTGAATCTAATCATCAACAGTTGTTGAATTGACTCTGATTTATTACGATACATCGCGTTAAAATCTCGCCTTGAAAACAATCGCTCACAATCCAAATAAACACCATAAATATAATTAAAGTTTTGCGATATACTAATCAAATTGATAAACAAATTCATTTCATCGGCGGTGTAGTAGTCTAATTTATCAAAGACTAGCTCACGTGACACATCTTGTATTATATCAATCTTGTCACACAATTCGCCCTCATATTGTGCTTGTACAATAAAATCAGCTAAAACCACAGCCGTTTGATGGATACCAAGATCGCACAAATAATCGGTTAATTTGTCTGCTCCAAAATGCTTGATCGTATTGTATTCTGTGTTGATATTACGTTGTGAGTTATCCGCCGCGTCGTGATACTCATCAATGACATTATCAATGTCAATATTTAAATGTTTGATCAAACAAACAAAACTGGTGGCACCTAGTTCATGTTTGCCATTAAAAAAATCATAAAGTGAACTCTTCGACAATTTTGTTTCATCAACTACTTGCTTAATCGAAATATTACGTTGTGACAAATAATATTTCATTGCTGGACCTAAATTACTCATCAACTATTACCATTTGTACATTGTCATTTTGGCGATTAAATACTTTTACTTCAAATTGTGTGAATTTTCGGTTTAACTCAACTTCGCCAGTTTTCGCCAATATTTTCAATTCATTTGTTGTGATATCAAAAAAAGCTTTTTCAGTGTGATCATTAATTTCGCCAACCAGTTTCACTTTATGCCGTTTTTGTTGACTGCGCCATAACAATCCAGAGCCAACTAATGAGAAAACTGATTGTTTAACCTTTGGAAAACGTGAATTGACCACCGCCACCCCACCAACAGTAATGCCAATCGCACCACTTAGCCATAATAAAACAGTCAGCCATAAAGAGCTCTGATTTTTTTTGTTATTCTGCGACTGATATGTTGTTTCTGAGGAACTTGAGTGGCTATCGTGACTTGATACTGTAGTGGTTTGCGAACTACTCTCCTCGATCACATCAGCTGTTGTGATCGTATGTTTTGTCGGTTGACTTTTTTTACCATCCTTATTCACTGCAGTCACATAAACTGTGTCGCCCACTGATAAGCCGCTGATATCAGTGCTATAATGCCCAGAACTATTAGGTGTGACGTTAATTACCTTACCACTTGGTAAACTAATCTCAATTGTATCTTTTGGGTCAGAAGTACCAGAAACTGTGGCTATACCATTTTGCGTAATTGTGCCATCATTGGCTGAAACAGTCGAAAACGTAAATGAAGTGATCGCTATAACCATAATTGATAATAATAATTTACGTATTTTAATCACTCCTAACTCATACTATAAACTGATTGATGATTGACCACCAAGAAAGGCTTCTAAATCTTGTATTATTTTCTTTGTCGTACTACCAGTCGCCAATTGTTGTCCAAGAATCGTAGCGTTTTTTGCCATTTGGTCATATTGATTTTTGGTAATATTGTCGATAGCCGCACTCAGTTCAGACAAATCGGCAATCACAATACCGACTTCTTTTTTTCGAATAACCTCTGCAATTGCCGATCCCTGCCAAGCAATAACCGGAAATCCTGATACCATATACAAGCTAAACTTATATGGCCAATTCCATTGCGTATACTGTTTCAAGTAAGCGTCATCATCTGATTCATCCCAAATCAAACCATATCCTGATGAAAGTTTAGTGGGTAATTCACTCGCTTCAACAAAACCACCATTGGTAATATGTGGTTGATCCACCACAATACTTGAAAAATTCTTTTCCCCATAGACTGTTAAATCAAAATTTACTTGGGATAGATTTGGAAACTTTGACAAAGAACCAGCATAAACAACTGATTTTTGATAGGTAGCGGGCGTTATGATCTGATCGTACAAAAAATCGTACATCGCTAACGGAATGATATGTTTTAACATAACACCAATATCGTTTAGCGGCTGCACAAAGCCTTTTGGCAATATGACAGCATCAAACGATTGCAAAACTGTTTTATCTGAGCTTAAATCATAATGTTTTAATTTATTAGTGTCAACTCTTAACATAGTAACATCGTGAACAAGACCAACTATGAGAATATTTCTTTCTCTAGACCATTCTATCACAGCGAGTTCTAACTTAGGCGAGTATTTTGGATATTGCCAAATAATGACATCTCCAGCAGACATTGCGGACTCATATTTTTGTAATTGACTACTAATCCAACTTTCTTCATCAACATAGGGTGAGTCAAATTGCATCGTTTTGAATTGATTTTGATTAACATGAATCATCGTTTTCACAATGTCAGTCCTTGGTTTCCAATGATTTTCATCATCAAAATTGACAATCCAAAAATGTGGCCCTTCCTTAGCGTGATAAGCATTGAGAGCCAATGCGTATGTTAGTTCATTCTTAGTAATCCGTCTAGTAGGTAAACTCAAAGACAATAAAGGGGCTTCATAACTAAGGACTTCACTAATATCCGAACAGCGACCAATAAGTAATTTAAATTGCGCTATTTGCCAATCCCAGTAACTATTATAAAATTGCTCATTGCCGTCTTGTTGGATCGACATGCCCACATTTTCAAGCTTTCCATGCTGAAATCGCCAATAAAAGATGATTTGAATCGTGCCGTCATCATTACTAAAATGGCTGGTTACTGGTCTTCCATCAGCGTCGTATGTAAAAATTTGTGACGTGCTATGCTCATCAAAAAGTTGCATTTCAACACGATGATCTGACTCGTCAAAGGTATCAATGTGAGCAACCTGATGACGATTATTATCAGCCATATAAATTTTGGCTGCAATCTTACCAAGTGAATTCTGAAATTCAAATTGATGATTTCCCGCAACTGAACGATAGTTGAGCACAAAATTCGATAACCAATCTAGCCTTGTCAATAAGTTCTGATTATTTTGATGCCGCATAAATGAAAATAAATTAATTTCGTTTGGCATGGTTTGATATGCGATTTTGGATGTCCATGAAATGAAAAGAATTGGTTCAGTATTAGCGGTTTCAAAACGGCGTAATTCTGAGGTTACTTTCTCTGTTATGATTACTTTCATCTATCAAAATACCTGCTCTATCAGCTTTTCCCATTTCTGCCAAATTGTATCTTCACTAAATTTGATCAATGTCTGACTGGAATTTTCAGCGTAATGTGCCAATATTCCCGGACTTTCAAATAACTCAACCATTCTGGCAGCCAAATAACTCACATCATTTGCTGCGATTAAATCACCATTTACACGGTTGGTGATAATTTCATCGGGTCCATAATCAATATCATAACTAATTGACGGCGTTTTACCCAACTGGGATTCAAAAAAAACCATCGGCAATCCTTCATTTTTTGACACTAAAACATGGAGTTGTGCCTCTGCCAAACGTTGCTTCATATATTGATTATCTGCAATCCCTTTTAATGTAATATAGTCATTAGCATGATTGCTATCAATCAATTGTTGCAATTCGTTTCGAACAGTATCATTACCACCACCCCAAATTTCGAGGTGAATACCCGCAACTCTCTCATGTGCAGTCACAATCGCTTTGATGGCATGATCTATCTGTTTGGTCTTGTCATATCGGGCAGAAATAATTACCAAGCCAGCTTCCTTATTAGCCCACTCAATGGCATTATGCGAGGCTTTATCATCTTCGTCATACCAATTTTCAGCGATTGTGAAAACCTTATTTTCATCAACAAATGCTAATACATCTTCTCGCTGACGCTCAGTCAACACAACCAATCCACTATACTGATGACTATTTAATACCGGATAACTATAGCCTATTCTTATTGGGGTATCGTCTGGTGTGTCTTTTACTTGAATATTGTGCAGTTGAACAAGGAGGCGAACACGTTTTAGATCATTTAAAGCGTGTAATTTGGCAATTGTATCAGAATGAAATAAATCTAGCACCATCAAAATATCATCAGCAATCAAGGTCGTGTAGTATGTTAAAGCTGCTAATAACAAATCGTTTTTTTGATTAAAATAATGGATTTGACCATCTTTCTCTCGCCAATCAATACGTCTAATTTGATTGTCACTCGTAAAATGATAAGTCAAAGTTGGCTGCTGATCGGCGTTTAAATGCTCTCGCCTCACAACATAATTTTGACCATCATTTGGCTTAGACGCATAATATGCTTTAACGGCTAAATAACCACGCCAATCATATTCATCGCTGCGCAGTAATTGGTTCTTGCTAGAATAATGATGAATTAACATTAAGCGTCCATCATCATAATTGTGCCACCTGAGATAAGTGCCATTTGCATTGGTGGCTATTTTTTGTTGCATATCAAATTTATAATGTGACTTATTTTTCGCATAAAAATCAGACCAAGCATCCGTTTCCGCTCGGTCTAAATTATCTGTCAAAATGTCATGCACATCTAAAAAGTGTTGTGTTAAGTCTGGAAAATGATAATGAAAATAATAGCGATTTGTTAAGTAATAATCAGCACTAATAACGGTTGTTGCAATATTATGATTCAGAAATAATCGCAGTCTTTTATCGACTGCAAAACTAGCACCAGATAGATTGTGTGCATAAAAAGTATTCACAAATACAGCATGCATTTATTAAATTCCCCTATTTATTTATAATATGTACGGCTAAGCCTAGAATGCTTAGCCTTTTTTACAACCATGATTTCATCAAAAAATAATATTTTTTTAGTCATCACTCTTTTTTTTACGAATTACTGATGTCACTCCCAAGCCACCGGCGAGTAACGCAGCGGCGATAGCACCGGCGTGGTTGTCTTTATTTTCACCAGTATCGGGTAGTTTCTTACCATTTTTATTGGTTACTTTATAAACAACGTTCACAGTTGGTGAGCTTGGTACAGCCCCACTTGGCACATCCGAGCTTGGCGTATCCGAACTTGGCACGTCTGAGCTTGGTGTGTCAGAACTTGGGACATCCGAACTTGGTGTATCTGAGCTTGGGACATCCGAACTCGGTGTATCT